>NZ_JAROKN010000100.1:0-5727 GCF_029455255.1 Arthrobacter vasquezii
ACCACGTGCCTGAGTGGCGCGCGCAGCGGCGCTGGCGGTGAAGACCCCGAGAGCCGTGATGTTGAGGGCCGCGTGGACAAAGCCGACCCGGCGCTCGGCTCCCTGGGTATCTGCCCAGTCGCTGAGCCCGGTCAGGGCCGTCGGCAGGGCGGTGAGGTTTCCGAGGATAATCAGCCGGCGCGCCGCCGTCGCACTCCCGCCGTCAGGTCCACCGGCCAGGTCAAGGAAGAAGGCTGACGCCCACGAACCCAGGGGGAGCAGGATCAGGATGGGGTGCGCCGGATGCCCGGTCCCGGTGCCGCTGAGAAGATTCTTCACGGGCCCGGGCTTCAACCATTTACCCACCAGGTTTGCGAGCGCGTTGGCCGGGCGGTCAAGGGCTTCAGCCCGTTCCACCCGCCCGATGATGTTATCCAGCGAAGCGTTGATGGTGGCCATGTCCATGGCAGCCACTCCTTCCAGACGGTGAACCAGCAGATAGTCCGACGCTAGCCCAGCCCCCCTGGAAGGGGAAGCAATAAGTACGCTTATTTTATGGAAGTGAGCTCCGGGCCTGAGCTACGTCATCCTCAATCAGCGCTGCGTTCACCGCCACTGCAAGCCGGTAGGAGTCGCCGGCGGCAACGATGACCTGGGCCGCCGGATCAGCAGCATTCCCGGTTGCCCAGATTCCCTCAACGCCGGTGCGGCCCAGTTCGTCGGTGGTGACACAGCCGTTCTCGGAAGTCCGGCAATCCGGAACCTTCACAATGGAAGTGTCAACGATTGCGCCCGGTTCATAGAACAGGGCGTCGCACGCGTGGAGTTCCCCGATCTCAAGCCGGACGCCGGTGAGGGATTCAGGACCGGCGACCAGCGCCCGCACGCGACCCTGGACAATCTTCACGCCGCAGGACGCCAGATCAGCCGCCGTTTCACCGTCAGGGCCTGCCATCTCATGGGTAAAGAGCGTGACATCACCGGAAAATTGCCGGACCAGCAGCGCCTGCTGAACTGAGGACCCGCCCGTTCCCAGGACGGCGAGCTTCCTGTCCCGGTACTCCCAGCCATGGCAGTACGGGCACTGGAACAGGCCCCGGCCCCACCGGGACTCGGCGCCCTCGACGTCCGGCAGCACATCCCGCAGACCGAAGGCGAGGATGACCTGCCGGGCGGACAGCATCCGGCCGTCATCCAGGCACACCCTGCGATCGGCGTAGACCTCCTCCGCCGTGGCGTCGGTGAGCTCGACACCGTAGCTTCGGACCTCCTCGCGCGCCAACTCAAGGAACCTGGCGGGCGGAACCCCATCGCGGGTGAGATACCCGTGTATGTGCTCCGCCCGCGTGTTGCGGGGTTTTCCGGAGTCGACGACGGCAACCCGCCGCCGTGCACGCCCCAAAAGGAGGGCGGCACTCAGGCCAGCCGCGCCGCCTCCGATAATGACGACGTCGTACTTGTTGTCTGTGTTCACGCGACGCGCCGTCCCGTGGCCGGCCCCGCTCCGGGCGCCTTAGGTGGAGACGTCATTCTCGATGTCTTCGGCGAGATCATCGACCTTCTCCGGCCGCAGGTGCACGCCTGCCTCGTCCAGCCTTTCCTCCAGCACGTGGGTCACGTCATCCTCCACATGACCGAGCCGGATTTCGGAGCGGACGTCCTCTGCCACCGCTTCGACGGTCTCTTCCTGTGTCTCAGTCTCTTCCTGGGTCTCTGCGGGATCAGTGCTTGTCTGTCCTGCGTCGGGATCAACGCTCACGCGTCCTCCCTCCCCGGATTCTCCAGCCGGAAGAACGTCGACTGATTGCCGTCGGTCCTGCTCTCCTGATAGATGAAGTTGAGCTGCCGCTCATCGAACGTCTTGAACCACTCGTCCCAGCTGACGTGCCGGAGGTTGCTGTCATCCCCTCCGAAGTCGAAGCGGAGGACGCCGAGGTGGTCATCATGCTCGGTCCCACCGACCGTTGCCGGTACACCTCCACGTTCTTCCGCCCATTCCTTGATTACTTCGTGGTGCGTGGTGACAAGGCTGCGCCCCTCGCGCTCGGGTTCCTCATCAGGAGAGGTGACTTCCTGGGAGTACTTCAGGGACTTCGAGGATTCGGGTCCCCGGCGGATTTTCCCGCCGTCAGGGCCGGCCCCAAGGTCATCTTCGGAACCGGAGCCTTCACCGCTGCCGTCGCCGCCGCTACCGGAACGGGCTTCGGCGAGAGCTTTGACGAGTTCTTCCTTTTTCATTCCTGAGACGGCGCCGACGCCGGCCTCGCGTGCTTCCTCGCGCAGTTCATCAACCTTCATCTCCCGCAGGTCGCTTTCGCTGACATCCGGGGTGTTGGGGGTCTGGTTACCTGGTTTATCTGCCATGACGAGATACTCCTTCCTGAAATCAGCGCGGCTGGGCCGGGTTGGTGGGCACTCCCTGCGACGGCGGATTCACCGGCGGGCCTGATGTTTCCGGGCTCACGGGCGAACCACTGCTGCTGCTGGTCTTCTCCGGAGTGCCAGGATTTTCCGGTCCGCTTGGTACCGCGCCGTTGCGCAGTGCGTCCAACCTGTGCTCAAGGACCTGCACAATGGGAAGCCTGTCTCCGTGTGCCCGTTCATACTCCAGGAGCTGGGAGACAGCCTCCTCATCGAGTCCATTGATGCGCGTGGGCAGGGTTCCCAGCGGGAGATGGTCATAGTCCGGCAGGGGAAGGTCTTCATGCCGAGGAGAGTTGCTCTGCGTCATGGGTTATCACTCCGAAGGTTCAGTGGCTACGTCCGAGGGCTCTTCACTACCGCGCGAGTCGTCCTCAAGGTCATCGTCAATACCGTTGTTGTCGTCGAACTCGGTTTCTTCAACTTCTTCCGGCGAGTCTCCTCCGCCCGGATCGTCACATCCGGTCAGCAGCACGGCGCTGATACCCGCCGCAGCTGCGATCGCCCATAGCTTCTGCTTTGCCATGACCAGTCTCCTTCCGATCGAGGATTCGGGGGTGGACCACCCTCCATCAATCAACAGTATGCTTACTACTTTCCTCTTGTCGATGCTTGTCAGCCTTCCCCTTGATAAGCAGGCTGATAATCTACGATGAATAAACGCCAGACACCGCGTAGCAAGGGAGTTTGAGATGGCAGGCAAGTTCGAGCTCTACTTCGATGATGCGAAGCGTTACCGGTTCCGACTGACCGGAGACGACGGCGCAACCCTGATGACGAGCGAGCCGTACAGCGACAAGCCCACAGCTGTGTCCGGGATCAACGGGATCCGCGACTGCGCATCCACGGCGCTGATCGCTGACCTGACCGACGGTGACGAAACCGAGTAGCCGTCCTACCCAATCCCGGAGGTGACAATGACCAACAGCCTGGCAGCGAACCGGCAATCCGCAGCAATGGGCTCGGGCGTCGGCCCGCTCCTGGACCCGTTCCCCAACGTCGAGCGCATCGCCGTCCTTCGGGGCGGGGGCTTGGGTGACCTGATGTTTGCCTATCCCGCCCTCAGCGCCCTTTCCGCAGCGTATCCGGAAGCGTCGATCACCCTGCTCGGAGTTCCGCTGCACGCAGAGCTCCTTCGGAACAGGCCCGGTCCGGTCGCTGAGGTGGAAGTTCTTCCCTACGCTTCCGGAGTCCGCCCCGGGCTTGAGGACGGGAAGGCGACCGCCGACTTCTTTTCATCCATGCGCTCCCGCAATTTCGATCTCGCGGTCCAGATTCACGGCGGAGGCCGCAACTCCAACCCGTTCCTCCTGAAACTGGGCGCCCGGCATACCGTCGGAACCCGTACGCCGGACGCGGTCCAGCTGGAACGCAGCGCGCCCTATGTCTACTACCAGAACGAGTTCCTGCGGTCCCTTGAAGTGGTGGGCCTGGCGGGAGCCGCACCGGTGTGCCTTGAACCGCAACTGACGGTCACTGAGGAAGAAACGGCTGCCGGGCAACGGATCACGGGCGCCGGAACGCGGCCGCTCCTGGTGATCCATCCGGGTGCCACCGATCCACGGAGGCGGTGGCCGGCGTCGTCGTTTGCCACGGTTGCGGCGTGGGCTGCACGCGACGGCAGTGACGTGGTGATTGTGGGCGACGACGGCGACGCCCCCTTGGCAGCGGAGATTGTCCGGTTGGCAGGGGGTCACCACAGAGATGGTCACCATGCAGGAGTTCAACCCGGAACTGAAGTCCCGGGTATCCGGTCCCTGGCCGGACAACTGTCCCTCAGCGAGCTCACCGGCGTGCTGTCAGTAGCCACCGTTGTTATCGGTAATGACAGCGGACCACGGCACCTGGCCCAGGCGGTCGGGACGCCTACAGTCGGGATCTTCTGGGTGGGCAACGTCATCAACGCCGGCGCCATGGGGCGCGTGCTGCACCGCGTGCACCTCGCCTGGGCCACCAACTGCCCGGTGTGCGGCGTGGACGTTACGCAGGTGGGCTGGACCGCTGAACGGTGCGAGCATGATGACTCGTTTGTCCAGCAGATCCAGCCCGACGCCATTTACGACGACGTCCGGGACCTTACGGCCACGACCCCTCTTCTTCGTGGCAGATAAGCATCTGCCGGACCTCGCAGCCCCGCGGCTGTGACAGTGCGAACAGGATCGCGTCCGCCACGCGCGCCGGGTTGTTGAGCCGTGAGTTGTCCTGCGGCTTGTACTTCTCGTCCCGGTCATCGAAGAACTTGGTCTCCATGCCGCCCGGAATCATGGTGGTGACTCCCACCTCGCCTGCCATTTCCGCCGCCAGTGCATGGCTGAAACCGACCACTGCGAACTTCGAGGCGCAGTAGGCGGTCGCATCAGCGACAGCCCGGATGCCCAGGGTCGAGGCGATGGTGACCACGCGTCCGTGGCTCGTCTTCAGGTAGGGCAACGCGGCGCGGACGGTGGACACGGTCCCTGTGAGATTGACCGCCAGCACCTTCTCCCATTCTCCCGCCGCCACGTCCTCAAGCCGGCCGCAGCGATCTATGCCCGCGGCCGTGACGACGGCGTCCAATCCGCCGAGCGTATCGGCCGCCTGCTGCACGGCGCCGGTCACCGCCTCACGGTCCGCGACGTCGACCTCCAGCGCTTTCACGCCCGAGACAGTGCTGATGTCCCGGTCCAGCACGACGGGCGTTCCGCCGGCGTCGAGCACGCGGGCTACGATCGCCGCTCCCAGCCCGGATGCTCCACCGGTGACCAGGACGCGGCCCGGATTGAAGGTGCTGTTGCTTTCAGGAACAGACATGTGGTCCTCTCTGTGTTCTTTTACTTGGCTATCCGACCTCGGCGAGCGCCGCGGCCAGGGATGTGGTGGATCGTGCGGGTATATAGGGAACAGTGACGGTTTGCCCGCCCCACGAGCGCAGGAGTGCAGATTCGGGCAGCTCCGTAGCTGAGTAGTCGCCGCCCTTGACCCAGATGTCAGGGCGCAGGGCAGCGAGCGCCTCCTCCGGGGTGTCCTCGCCGAAGACGAAGACGGCGTCGACGCACTCGAGGGCGCTCAGCAGTTCCGCGCGGTCGTCCTCGCCCATGATGGGGCGTTGGCTGCCCTTGAGCCGGCGGACGGACTCATCCGAATTCAGGCAGACGATCAGGCAGTCCCCCAGGCGCCGCGCTGCGGACAGCGTGCGGGCATGTCCGGCATGCAGCAGGTCGAAGCATCCGCCCGTCGCCACCACCGTGCCGCCGGCTTCCCGGGTTTCGCGGGCAACGCGGAGTGCGTCGACAGCCGGGCCGTGGTGCTGCTTGGGCTCCGAAGAACCAGAGCTAGGGCACGCGATAC
>NZ_JAROKN010000101.1:0-5258 GCF_029455255.1 Arthrobacter vasquezii
ACGCAACAACGTCGACGGCGCCGGCACCTCACCCAGCACGGGGGCGCCAGCGGTTTCGCCGTCGATCTCGGCGGTCCACGGCTCCGAGCCCAGGGCCAGCAGCCGGTGACCGTTGAGGCCCTGGCTTTCCAGGAGGAGAGTGTCGACCTGCGCCTGCTGCAGCGCATGCACCACCGAGCCGATGCCTTCGGTTGACTCCGGGTTTGCGCGTCCCTTCTGGTTGTTCAGCCGTTCCAGCAGCTGCGCCTGCCGGCGCGCAATGCATTCCGCTACCCGTTTGTTGATCTCCTGTGCATACGCTTCCTTGTCCGCTCCCTCCGTACGGCTATGGCTTTCGACGACGGTGAGGATGTCCTTGGACTGCTCGCTGAGCTGTTCTGCCACGAGGTTGCGGGCACGGATGTCCCCTGCGACAACCAGAAGCCTGGCGCGGCAGCTGCGGACAACCTTGTCGATTTCCCCGGAGATGTCAGCAGCATTCGCCTTCCAGATGTTCTCGGTGCGGTGCTGGTAGCGGCCCTGCGACCAACCGCCGCTCGGAACCTTTTTGAGGTTCTCCGTGTCTCCCTCGATGTGGGTGATGCTGTCATCCTGCAGTCCGTTTGCGCGGCGCAGGTGGATCTCACCGCCGTCGCGCCCCACTTCAGCCACAACGTAAGCGAAGTCGTCCGGACGGTGCCACAGCAGCGGGCACAGGTTCGGCACCTCGTTGACCGAAGTAAACTCCGGCAGGGCGAGAGGCCCGGGCAGGAACTCATCCAGTTCCACCGAACCATTCGCCACCACGATCAGCCGCGCCACGGGATCCGGCAGGCCCTTCGCGGACCGGCGGAGCGCCTCCGCGACGGCCTTGCGGTCATCCTTGGTGGCCCCTGCCTCCTCAAGTGCCGAGGCGATGTTTTCGGGCCGGACGTCGTCGGCATGAAGCGAATCGACATTCCCGGTGCTCGCATCCGTGTAGATGGTTACCCAGGGCCCGGGCTTCCGATAGACATCTGCAAGCGTGTGCAGGGTATTGGTCACTGCGCCTCCTCATCAGCGTTGCGGTCATCATCCTGCGAAACATAGACGGGCTGATCGTCCGCCTCGGTGCTGTCGCTGTCATCCACGGTTTCGGTTTCCCGCCAGTCCTCTGCCCTGGTTGGGTGGTTGCCCTGCACCAAACCCTGGGTTTCGTGCTTCATCTGGTCGTCCACCTGCGGACCGTGGGTTGTGTTTCCCCGCTCTGCCATGACGTACCTCTCTCCTGTTATTTCTCCTGCTATTCCTGCTCTTCGGTTTCGTCTGACTTGGATTGCTAAGGCTACTGCCGGTTTATCATCCTCTAAGCTCGAATGAAAGACCCCCTCACGACCGGCGCCCACGATGAAGCAAGCTCACGAGGAACCACACCGATACGCCGACCGCGCGGATGCGGGCCGGCAACTCGCGATCGCGGTGCACCCAATCGCGGCACAGCTGAACCCTGTTGTTCTGGCGCTTCCACGCGGCGGTGTCCCGGTGGCCGTGTGTGTGGCAGAGGCGCTTGGCGCGCCCCTCGACGTCGTGATGGTGCGCAAGGTGGGCGTCCCTGAATGTCCTGAACTGGCAATGGGCGCGGTGGCCTCGATTGGCGGCGCCATGGAAACCGTCCGTAATGCGAAGGTTCTGGCCGATGTCAGGAATGCCGACGCGGTATTCGCGCGGGTTGCAGAGCGTGAGCAGGAAGAACTCGTGCGTCGCGAACGGCTGTACCGGGAGGGGCTAGGCCCGTTGGAGGTCAGCGGGGCAACGGTGGTGATCATTGACGACGGCGTTGCCACCGGAGCCACGATGCTCGCCGCGGTTGCGGCGCTCCGGAAAGCCGGAGCCGGCCGGATTATCGCCGCTGCACCCGTCTTCCTTGGCCCCGCTGCGGGAACAGTTCAGGCGTCGGTTGACGAGCTGGTGAACCTCTGGTCTGCGCGCGATCTGCCCGCCGTCGGCAGCGCCTACCGCAGCTTCGATCAGGTTCCGGACGCGGAGGTTCGGCGGTTGTTGCGGGACGTGCGCGGGCGTAGTTTGGGAACCATGACCGATTACTCAGATCTCCCCGAGTCCTACCGCGCGTACCTCGCAGGACTCGACGACAGCACGGCCGCTGCGCTCATGCCCGTCCTCAAGCAGTCCGTGGCCGGAGGCGAGCACGGTGTCCTGATCACTACCGGCCTCGGCCCTGACACACAGGCCGAGGTCTCCTCCGAAGTGCCGTTCGGCGAGGTACGCGAGACAGTCCGGTAGCCAGTGTTCTCAGACGACGGCGGGCCCACCTCCAGCACGCTGACCTCCAGCGGACCGCTTAGCCGGTATCGGCTCGCGCCGAACCCCGGGCCGATGAGCCTGGACGGCACCAACTCCTACGTCCTTTCGGCGCCGGATTCGCGAGGGGTGGTCGTGGTTGATCCCGGCCCGCTGGACGAGGCGCACCTTGCCGCGCTGCATTCCTGCGGGCCGGTGGAGCTGGTGCTCATCACCCACCATCACCGGGATCACACGGAGGCCAGCGCCCGGTTTCATGAGCTGACCGCGGCGCCGGTTCGCGCCTTCGATTCTGCCCACTGTCACGGCGGAAACTCACTGGCTGACGGCGAGGTTCTTTCCGCTGCCGGGGTGCGGATCAACGTCCTCGCGACTCCCGGGCACACCGCGGATTCGGGGTGCTTCCACCTGCCCGACGACGGCCCCAACGGCTCCGTCCTCACGGGAGACACTATCCTCGGCCGCGGTACCACCGTGCTGAGCTACCCCGACGGCACGCTTGGTGACTACCTCCGGTCCCTGGACGTGCTTGAGTCTTTGGGCGCTCCCGCAGTCCTGCCGGCGCACGGACCGACGCTCCCGAACCTAGGAGAAGTTATCCGCGCGTACCGGATGCATCGTTTGGAGCGGCTTGATCAGGTGCGCGCTGCGCTCCTGACCCTTGGCCTCTCAGTTGAGAGTGCCGACGTCGGCTCCGTCACCGACCGGGTGTACGCCGAGGTTGACCCTTCGGTGCGCCGCGCAGCGGAGCAGTCGGTTGCTGCGCAGCTGCACTACCTGCGTGAGGAGCGTTCCTCCTGACCTGGCGGAACGACGAGCCTCTCTGTTGGGCATGACTTCTCGTCCTGGCGTGCCGGTGGAAGCGAGCGTATCCCCCGCCGCTCGGGCACACAATGGACCAGAATGTTCCCATGGCCACTCTCCTGCCGCGTGATCCCGCCGTCGTTGCTCCCGGTGCCGTGCACGTCCCGGACTGGCTGAGCCTGGACCGACAGCGGGAGCTTGTGACGGCATGCCGCGACTGGGCTGCAGGGCCGGTACCGATGCGGCATACGCGCATGCCCAACGGATCCCGGATGTCGGTTCAGACGGTCTGCCTTGGCTGGCACTGGGTTCCTTACCGGTACACCAAAACAGCCGACGACGTCGGCGGCGGCCCTGTTGCTCCGTTTCCTTCCTGGTTGGCTGGGTTGGGGCGGGACGCCGTCGAAGCGGCGTACGGTTCCCGCGATGATGCCTACAACCCCGACGCCGCCCTGATCAACTTCTACGATTCCGCGGCGAAAATGGGCATGCACCAGGACAAGGAGGAGAAGTCCCTTAATCCTGTGGTCTCACTGAGCATCGGGGACAGCTGTGTCTTCCGGTTCGGTAACACCGAGAACCGGAACAAGCCGTGGACCGACGTGCGGCTGGAGTCGGGTGACCTGTTTGTGTTTGGCGGCGAGTCGCGGCTGGCGTACCACGGCGTGATGAAGACGTTTCCGGGAACGGCCGACCCGATACTGGGTCTCGACGGCCGGCTGAACATCACGCTGCGGGTGACGGGTCTGGCCCCGTGACACTGCTGGTTCCATGACGCTGCTCGCGACGTTGCTGCTGGTTACCCCCACCGGCTGAGCTGACCGGAGCTGAACGCAAAAGTGCCGGGGAACTGCAGAAACGTGGGGACGACCCTACGTTTCTGCACCTTCCCGGCACTTTTGCACCGGTTGAGCGGCTGAAGGGCTGGAGCGACTGGAGCGGCTGGAGGGACTAGGACTGACCAGTTTGGGCAAGCAAGCCGCGCAGGAACGCCGCCTGGCCCGCGTGCTGCAGGCAGTCCTCGATGACGCTGACCAGCCGCACTCGAAGGGTGACCGGTGGGTCCCACGAAGTGTCGATGATGCGGTCGAGATCCGTCTCGCTCAATCCCTCGACGAACTTCATGCTGCGAACGTGTACCGCCCGGTGGTACTCGACGAGCAGCTCCGCGGAGTCAACACGGACCTTGTCCACGTCATCGGACGTGTGCCCGTAGCCGGTGTCCTCCCGCGGCAGGTTGAGACCGAACTTCTCCGCCCAGCCGTCGGCGAGCCACAATTCGTCGCGATCAGCGGCGTCGGCCAGGTGGTTGTCCTGCACCCGGGTGAGGTGCCAGATCAGCCAGGCGACGCTGTTCCCGGGCGAGCCCGAACTGTCGCCAAGCGTTGGGCGGTAGGCCAGTTGTCCGGCGTCGAGCCCGTCCACCGCCCGGGACACCGCGTCAGGGATTCGCCCGAAGGCCTCACCCAGCACGTCGCTTCCACTCATACGCCCAGCCTAGTGACACACAGAAGCGCCGGAAAGGTGCAGGAACGTGGTGACGACACCACGATCCTGCACGTTACCGGCGCTTTTGCCCCATTGAGGCCGACAACCCGCCCCAGCGAGGCCGTTCAGCCTAGAGGTAGGGCTCCACCAGGGACTCGTACCGGGCCTTCACCGTCGCCAGCACTGAAGCGGCCGGCGCATCCCAGATCTCCCGGTTGAAGATCTCCACCTCAACAGGCCCTGCATACCCGGTCGCGGCAACCCAGCGGGTGATCGTCTCGAAGTCGATGTAGCCGTCCCCCATGTACCCGCGGGAAAGCAGCGCATCAGCTGCGATGGGCAGGTTCGAGTCGCACACCTGGTACGACGCAAGACGTCCCTCGGCCCCGGCACGCTGGATCGAGGACTCGAGCGCCGGATCCCACCACACATGGAAAGTATCCACGACCACGCCGACAGTCTCCGCCGGGAACGGGGCTGCCAGATTCAGCGCCTGGCCTAACGTCGAGAGCACCGCGCGGTCCGCCGCATACATCGGGTGCAGCGGCTCGAGAACCAGGCGGACGTCGTGCTCCTGCGCCACCGGAACCAGTTCCGAAATCCGGTCCGCAACCCGCTGACGCGCCGCGGCGACATCCTTTGCGCCGGGAGAGGCCGGGTCGACGGCGGTGCCTCCGATGAGCCCGGCA
>NZ_JAROKN010000102.1:0-4873 GCF_029455255.1 Arthrobacter vasquezii
AGTACAGTGCCGGTGATTGCTCCGCCTACCGTTGCAAGAGGATCCCCAACTGCCATGGATAGGACCGACGAAACGTGGATGGGAAGTGGGCCGATTTGTCTATAGGAACATCTCCTCCGGCCGCCGCGTCCAGCACGACAACGCCCTTCACCCACCCGGGTGCCGTGGCGCAACCCGAAGCGGTACGGCGCATCGATAGATTGGGAATCAGTTCGAATCAACCGGGGAAGGAAACCATTCCATGGGCGAGGCCACCGACTACATTCACTCCGCACACCGGGTCATCTACCAGTCGGGCAGCGCCGCCGAGCACGCACTCGAGGCCGCGGTGCCGCTGCAGCCTGCCGGTGCCGGCCCGGTGAATCTAACCTGGGCACAGCCTGATCACGATGCCGGCCGGTACATGTGGCCTGACGCCTAACCCTCGTGCCGCACCAATTCATGGACGGTTCTGATGATGCGGGGGAGTGGGGGCCGGCGACCTCCCGCGAGGAGTGGCTCCTCATGTACCTGCGGGGGCTGAGTATCAAGCAGATTGCGGAGCTGTGCCGGGTCAAATACGAGAAAGTCCGCCTCCACATCCGCTACCAGGAACGCCGCTACCCGACCCTGCTCGGACGCCGGCTGATTCTTCACGATCAGCCAGCTCCGGCACCACCACAACCGGCTGCCCCGTACCGGCAGCCCTGGGAGGAGAAGTTCGCGCAGCTGCGGACCTTCGTCCGGCGCCGGCGGCGGTTCCCACAGCAGCTCTCCCCAAACCTGGAGGAGAAGAACCTGCACCGTTGGCTCAGATACCAGCGTGCCCGCTACACCGACGGCCGCATGACCGAGGAGCAGTCCCGGCAGCTCGACACCCTCGGAGTCTGGCGGGGTAACGTCCTTGGTGATCGGGAAACCCACTGGCACACCGTCCATACCCAACTGCTGCAGTTCATCCAGGGCACCGGGCGCATGCCCCGCCGCGCGAATGAGGGCGCGAACGCGCTCGAGGCCACCCTGGATGTCTGGATCCAAACCCAACGCGCCAAAGCCCGCGCCGGCACACTCACACCGACCAGACGGAACACCCTCGACCGGACCATCCCGGGCTGGAACACCACACGGGCCTCGCAGCGCTCGGGCTGAGACCACCCACACGATTTTTGCTGCTGTCCTACGGATGATGCGCCCCCGCTGCGCAGCGTCAACCGGCCATCGGCCGGCACCCCCCCCGCACAGCAATGATGTCCGGCGCTCCCAGGGTCGCTTATTTCCTCCCACATTCCTGTGACGGATTGCTGCCCTACGGGTTGAGCACTTACTCCGTCGGGGGCAAGCAAGCAGGGCTTGCCAGCAGGCAAAAAGCGTCTGTGAGTCTTACAGCGGCTGGTCTGGGACTAGCTGGCAGTGTTGATGCCGGTCGTTCCGTCTGACGTGTGACTCGAAAAAACAATTGCCCCGCCAGGGTGCATTTCCCCCGACTTGTCCGCGCTGGATGGAGCGGCCGGCGTTGACCTGTCTCACGTCGGTGGCTTGATTAGAAGCTTGCCCAGCCCCTGCGGTTGTGGCTCATCACAGTATTGCCTCGAAGTGACTCCTCCCAGGTCAGTGCCGGTCGCGACGCGATTGATCTTGCCCGTTCGACAGGAAGGAGGGTGGCCGCAGTGACACTCGTTGCGCAGACCCGCCCATTCGTCATCGGCGTGGATTGCCACGCCCGCACACACACCTACTCCATCATCGAGGCCCGCACTAAGCGACAGGTCGCGTGCGAGCAATTCCCGACTACCTCGGCAGGGATCTCCCGCGCACTTGCCTGGGTAGGCCGACGCACGGACGGTGACACAGGGTGTCTGTGGGCTGTCGAGGGTGTCGGTTCCTATGGCGCACGTGTGGCCCGGGCAGTAGCCGAGGTCGGCTATGACGTCGTCGAAGCTCCACGAATGAACGCCCGAGGACGCCGCGCGATCGGTAAATCCGATCCGTTGGACGCTGCGGCCATCGGAACCGAAATCCTGGCTCTAGATGAGTCCCAGCTTCGAACCCCACGCCAGGACGAGGGAGCCCGTGCAGGACTCAAGATCCTGAGCGCAGCCAGGGATCAGTTGACCCGGGACCGAACGATGAGTGTCAATGCGCTCATCGCCTTACTCCGGGCACACGATCTAGGAATCGACGCTCGTAAACCGCTGGTTCCCGCCCAGATCGACACGATCACCAGGTGGAGGGAACGAAACGAGCCAATCGAGTTGTTGATCGCGCGCGAGGAAGCAGTTCGGTTGGCGCGCCGCGTCCACGAAGTAACCACTCAACTAGCTGCTAACCAGAAGCGTATGACAGAGCTGATCCAGCAAAGCCCCGCGGCGCCGCTGCTGAAAATGATGGGCGCCGGGGCTGTCACTGTCGCTACGATCCTGACAGCTTGGTCGCATCCAGGAAGGGTTCGCAGCGAGGCTGCCTTCGCTTCACTAGCAGGGGTGAATCCCTTGCCTGCCTCAAGCGGTAACACTGTCCGGCACAGACTCAATCGGGGCGGTGATAGGCGCCTCAACCGAGCCTTGCACACCATTGCTATGACCCGAATGGTTCACGATCCCGGAACCCGGCACTACGTCACCAAACGTACTCAAGAAGGCCATAGCTATCGGGAGATCCGTAGGTCCCTGAAGCGCTACATCGCCCGCATGCTCTACCGTCAGCTGAACACCCTCTACGCCACTGCGAGACCGGCGGATCTAACGTTGCTGGCACAACCCCTTCTCGAATAGGGATGTCCTGATATATGCGTAGGGAATCCTCCTGCGTACATCACACGCAGCTGCATCCCCTTTGCTTGTGGTGGGGTTAGCGGAGGCCGCGTTGTAGGTCTTGCAGGGCGGTGGTGTGATCGCGGTAGGCTTTCCGGCCGGCTCTGGTGAGTCGGAAGACGGTGTGGGGTTTTTTGCCGAGGAAGGACTTGTTGATTTCCAGGTAGCCCTTGTCCTCGAGGATTGTGGCGTGTTTGGACAGCAGCGCGTAGCTGGTCCCGAGTTCGTCTTTCAGGGCCTGGTAGGTCGCGTCGTCCACGGAGGCTAGTGCTGCCATAATCGCGAATCTCACAGGTGAATGAACGACCTCGTCGAGGCGGTTCATGGCATCTCCTAGGCTCACCTGCCGCGTACCGCCAACCATAGTGAGCAGCCCAGCAGGGGAAGTGCCAGCACGATCGACGCGAGGATCGCCGTGCTCAGGGGCACTCCGCCGGTTTCGGAGCCGACCGGGCTCAGAATCTGATAGGTGATTCCGCCGCCTACTCCGAACCAGAGGGCCGAGAGTCCTTCGATCAAGGTGAAGTGTCTGGGCCGAACGGTACGGGTCCGGGAGCGGACGAAAACAAACAGAATGGCCAGCAGGACCAAACCGCCATAGACCACAACGGCACTTGTCCCGTTCACCAGGTCGACGCCGGTGTGAAAGAACATGGCCATGAACAGCCCGCCGAACACCGCCCACACGGCGAGGACCACTGCCTCCGGCCCACTGGAAACATGGCGTCTTCTGGTGGCAGGCCTGGTTATAGCCGAGGGAACGCCGGTGTCTCGTTCATCATCCATGGTTCCAAAGTATTGACAACTCAACGTTCTGTCAACAAGCTGGCGCGCAGTAGAAGCCCCTCGCAAGAGGAACCTCGACATGCACGGCCCAAACCCGCCTCTCCACTGACTCCACGCCAGCACCCGATTCCAGCCGCTTGACAGACATAGAAGCGTCGGGGAAGGGAGAAGAACACAACTCCCAAACCAGGGAAGGGAAGGGAGGCACGAAGAAGGTCTGCGTTTCTGTGTATCTGTGGTCCAGGGTTCGACAAAACGGCCATGAAAACCCCTAGAATTCACGCTAAGACCCCTGTTATTCAGATGAAAAAAGTTAGAATTGAAGCAGCAGCACAGCAGTTGACTCTTACTAAAACCGATACGAAACCAAGGACTGACCATGGCTACCTACACCGTGTACACCAAGCCGAACTGCCCCCTCTGCGTTGAGACCAAAGGCTACTTCGAACGGAAAGGCGTCAGTTTCCGCGAGGTCGACATCACCGAAGTCCCCGCGGCGTTCGAGTACATCACCAGTGATCCGGCAGACGGCGGACTCGGCTACTCCCAGGCACCCGTCGTCGTCAACGACGCCGACGATGAAGACCACTGGTCAGGACACCGCATGGACAAACTCATCCAGGCAGCACGCAAAGCCGCCTAAAACCTCCAGTTCAGATATCCAGTTCAGTTATTCAACGACAACACCACAACCACCACGCAAGGGAAGTTGATCATCATGGCAGGCGAAACCACCATCACCGTTATCGGGAACCTCACCGCCGATCCGGAACTACGCTTCACACCGTCGGGTTCTGCGGTAGCGAACTTCACCATCGCATCGACCCCGCGCACCTTCGACCGGCAATCCAACGAATGGAAGGACGGCGAGACCCTCTTCCTGCGCTGCTCCGTGTGGCGTGAATCTGCTGAGAACGTCGCCGAAACCCTCACCAAGGGAACCCGCGTCATCGCCCAGGGCCGGTTGAAGTCCCGCTCCTACGAGACGAAGGAAGGCGAGAAGCGCACCGTTATGGACCTGGATATTGACGAGGTGGGTCCCTCGCTCCGCTACGCATCCGTCCCCCGTGGGTTCACGAAAACTGAAGCGCCGGTGGGCGGGAACCCAAGCGATCAGTTCTAAATGTGTCGGTCTAACACCGTGAGTTGGCTGTAGAAACAGATGAAACTGCCGAAGGGCTGACATGGGTCCGGGGTGCGTGCACGCAGACGTTCTTAACGGCTGCCGTTTCACACCGAAAGGGTGTAGCAACTGATTGATCGCATCTTGTCCTTGACCGAGCGCGTATCACCGGGGC
>NZ_JAROKN010000103.1:0-4816 GCF_029455255.1 Arthrobacter vasquezii
GCTGGACTGCGGCCTGCACTGCGTCCTCGAGACCCGCTCCCGCGCCGAGGGCCAACGCCAGGGTTGAGCAGAACCGGTCGCCGGCTCCGCACGGGTCCGCAGCTCCGATGGCAGGTGCAGGAACCAGATGCGGCAGCTCTGCGCCTTCACCCTGCCTGTGGAGGAGCGCCCCGCGCTCACCCAGCGTCACAATGACCGCTTTGCTGTGCCAGCGCCGCTCCAGGAGCGCTGCGGCGTCAGCTGCTTCCCGCACCGTGTCGGCCCTGCTGCCCTGTCCCGCTCCCGCCGCTTTGAGCGCTTCGCTGAGGTTCGGCGTCACGGCGGCGGCTCCGCGAACCGGGGCGGGTCCCGCTGGATGCGGATCCCATACCACCGGGATCCGGGGTGCGATCCGCTCCAGCAGCTCCCGCAGTTCAGGATTGGCGGCCAGCCCGCGCCCGTAGTCGGACACCAGTACGACGTCGGCACTTTCCACTGCGCGCAGCATCCCACCGGTCACCGGCGGTACCGGTGCTTCCGCGCACCCTTCATCGAACCGTACGATGGCGTGGCCGCCTGCCCGGATCCTCGTTTTCACCGGCGTGGGGGCGCCGGAGGGTCCGGTGACGAGGGGAATGTCGGTGAGCTCCGCGCGCAGGTGTGCCGCGGCGTCGTCGTCGGACAGGACCGTGACGAGTTCAACTGTTGTTCCCTGCCGGCCCTCCTGCACATCCTGTTGGAGCATGCGGGCCACCAGGCCTGCACCGCCGGCGCGGCGGCGGGCGGCGGCGACGTCAACCACGGGCACCGGAGCATCCGGGCTCAGGCGGCTGGCATCTCCCGACAGGTCGACGTCGAGGAGCACATCGCCCACGACAACGATCTTCATGATCCCTCCCCTGCCCGGCAGCGCCTTACCTCCGAGTCAAACGCCCTGCAGATGGCGTGGAGCGCGATGAGGTGGCCCTCCTGTGCGTTCGCGGATCGCGCCTCCACCGCTACGTAGTCATCGCACACAGCAGTAAGCGGGTTGGGGGCGGGACCGGTGAGCGCCCAGCTCGTGACGCCGATCTTTCGGGCCGCTTCGGCGGCGCGCAGCAGATTCGGGCTGTTTCCGCTGGTGCTCAGGAGCATCAGGACGTCGCCCTCCCGGCCGTGGCCCTGCACCTGACGCGCGAACATGTTCTCGTAACCGTAATCATTGGCGATCGCGGTGACCGAGGAGGAATCTGCGTGCAGGGAGATCGCCGAGAACGGTTCGCGGTCACCGTCGAACCTGCCTACCAGCTCTGCGGTGAGGTGCTGCGCTTCCGCCGCCGATCCGCCGTTCCCCGCCGCCAGCAGGCGCTGACCGGCCATGAGCCGCTCGGCGAGGTCCACCCCCCAGTCGGCGAGGTGGGCAGCCGAAGCCATCAGCGACTCCACCGCGGGAAGCACCTGCTGCAGATGTCCCACCACGGCGTCGAAGGCTCCGGATCCGGGAGCCGGCGCCGGAACGGGATGCGGCGGAACTGCGACCAGCGGCTGCCGGCGTCCGGGACGGACTGTGGCCAGGTATTCGGCGCTCATCGTGCGCTCCTTCCTGTGCTTTGTAGACGTGAACTGTGTGCAAGTGCTGCCGCGCTGCCCTGCTGCGCTCCCCGGCGGCCGGACTGGGAATGCCCGTTCGCCTGGTTGAGGGTGAGCTGGTAGGCCTTTTCGGTGTCCGCGGCAATGCGGTCCCAGGAATAGCGGGCGTTGACCCGGGCGAGCCCTGCCCGCCCAAGCTCCCGTGCTGCCTCCGGGTTCTCGATCACCTGGCGGATGGCCTCGGCGAGCGCACCCACGTCCCGCGGCGGCACATGCAGCCCGGTCTGGCCGTCCACCACGGTGTCGATCAGCCCTCCGACGGCTGCAGCGATCACCGGGACGCCGCAGGCCATCGCTTCGAGCGGGACAATGCCGAACGGCTCATACCAGGGCGCGCAAATCACCGCATCGGCACTGCGCAGCAGCTCCGGCATCCGCTCGCGGGGCACCTGCCCCTCGAGTGCCACCTGGTCCGCAACCCCAAGCTGCGCTGCGAGGGCCAGCAACCGCTGGACTTCCGGGTCCTCTTCGAGGCGCTTGGCATCGCCTCCTCCACCGGCGATGACCAGTTCGACGTCGTGAATCCCGCCGTCCGCAAGCGTCCTCAGGGCGCGGATCGCCAGGTCGACGCCCTTGCGCGGAACCAGCCGCCCGACGCTCATGATGCGATGCGTTCGCCGGCGGGGGGCGGCGGGGCCGTCAGCACCGAACAGCGTCAGGTCCACTCCGCACGGCGCCACCGATACGCGGGTGCCGGCGACGCCCATCGCTTTCAGTTCGAACACCTCGTCGGAGCAGGTGGCGATAACCCTATCGGCCTGGCGGCCCACGGAGGGTTCCAGCCAGGCGCGTTCCATCGGGCTGGTGTCTTCCTTCCCCTGATGCCGCCGTTTGACCGTCCCGAGTGCGTGGAAGGTCTGCACCACGGGGACGGCATAGCCCATGTCCTCGCGCCGCGCCGCGTCCAGGGCCGCAAGACCGGACATCCAGAAGTGCCCGTGCACGAGGTCCGGCGGACGTGTTCCCCAGTCCGCTGCAATGCCGTCGGCAAGCGCTCCCATATAGGGCAGCAGCTCATCCTTGGAGATGGCGGCTGGCGGGCCGGCGTCGACATGGACGACTTCAAGTCCAGCGCCGGCCTGTACCCTCTCGGGCAGGTCCTCGCTGTCCCTCCGCGTGTACACGGTGATGGTGTGGCCCCGCCGTGCCAGCGCCAGGGACAGCGCGGCAACGTGCACGTTCTGCCCGCCGGCGTCCACCCCGCCGAGTGCTGCGAGCGGGCTCGCGTGCTCCGACACCATGGAAATCCTCATTGTGGTCTCCTCTCAGAAGCTGCAGGAATGCGCGTGCGTTCCGCTGTCTGGCCCAGAATCTCGTCCCATGCCTGAAGGAACGCCGGCAGTCCGTAGCGAGCAAGTGCTACCTCGCGGGCAACCTGTCCGCGGGCGTGGGCCTCGGAGGGGTCCTCCACAAGCAACCGGACCGCCGCACACAGCTCATCGACGTCGGTGGAGAGTGCCCCTGCCTCCGGTGGAACGGCACGGGCCGCCTCGGTGGTAGCCAGCGCAATGACAGGCATGCCGAGATGCATGGCCTCAAGCAAGGCCAGGCCGAGCGACGTCCACCGCAACGGGTGGACGTACAGCCGGCGCCGCGCGAGTTCTGCGTGCAGCGCCGCCGTCGGCAGGTCCCCGCAGACGGTGAGTTCATCGACTCCCAGGCCAAGTGCGTTGGGCAGTTCTGCTGTACCCATGCCGAAAACGTCGAGGGGCGCCGCGCGGCTGAACTGCGGAAGGAGGTCAGTACCGGTCACCCGTCCGCGCCGCACCGGCTCGTTCACGACGACGGCGGCGCGCGCCAGTTCTCCGGTGTAGAGCGGTCCCGGGTCCACGATTCCGTGTTCCACCACCACCGCGGGGGCCATCCCGTTGTCCCAGAAGAGCCTGTTGAAATGGGTGACGTGGACAATCGGAATCTCACTCTGCCCGGCCAGCGGGTGCAGCGTCGTCGGGATGTCGCCCTTGGGCGTGTTGTGTTCGAGGAAAACCGCAGGAATGCCGACGCCCGGCCTGCATCCGAGCAGCCGCTCGACAGCCTCGAGCTCCTCGAGCCGCTGCAGGATCACCATGTCCGGCTCAGCTTCCCGCAGGTCCTCCGGCGCCACTTCCCGGACGGAGCCGGGCCAGTGGCGGCCGGCGCGGCCGAGTCCCCATGCACCTCCCTCGGGCGTGGTGGGCAGCAGGTACTCGTGAGAGCCGCGCACAAAGGCGTCGGTCCAGCCGCCGTGAACGTGCCAGAGCAGTATTTTCATACGTTCCTCGTTTCTCTTCTGCTGGCCAGCGACGGCACGCCGGCGAGCAGCCGCATCAGCGCGGCGAAGGCTTCCTCGGGACTGACATTGGCGAGGCAGGGGTGACCGAGAACCGGACAGTCGCGGGCCCGGGTCAGCTTGCAGGGTGCGTCCTGCTCCCCCAGCAGCTCTACCGGCACCCGGTACGGAGCCCACCGGATGGCCGGCACAACCGGGGAGAACAGGCTCACCACGGGGGTGCCCACGGCTGCAGCCAGATGAGCCGGCCCGGTATTTCCGACGACGACGGCGCCGGCTCCTGCAAGAACCCCCGCCATGGTCTGAAGATCCGTTTGCCCGCCAAGGTCAATGCCGTCCGGGCCGGCCACCGTGGCCGTCAGTTCGCGCTCGCTGTTTCCTCCGGTGACCACCACGCGGTAGCCGGCGCCGGTCAGCAGCTCCGCGAGCGCCGCATGGTGCAGCGGCGGCCAGGTGCGGGCGGGCACAGCTGCGCCGGGGTGCAGCACAATATAAGGTTCGTTTCCCACCAGGTGGGTCACATCGGGGACGTCGCGCACGGAAAGCCGGCCGTCGTCGTCGTCGGGCAGGTGGTGGCCTGCGGCAGCGGCAATCCGCAGCGCTCGCTCAGCCTCCGGCTGGTCCTCGGGGAAGTCCTCACCGGGCTTCAGCCGGACGTCCAGGAGGCTGCCCGCGTAGTCGACGGATGCACCGGTAATCCGCTGCACACCGGCCAGGCGCAGCAGCATCGCCAGCGGCAACGGTGACTGATGGAATGAGGTCAGGATGACGGCCTCCGTGATGCCCGCCGCCGTCACAGCCTCCTGCAGGACATTCAGGTGCTCGTGCGTGACCTCAGGCGCCGGCGCCGTGATCCAGGGACAGTCCCAGACAAGAACGTCGGAAACTCCCGGGAGCAGCCGTGCGCCCGCTGCACCCTGCGGACCGCACACCATGACG
>NZ_JAROKN010000104.1:0-4731 GCF_029455255.1 Arthrobacter vasquezii
CGCGGACCGGGATCCCGGCGCCCAGCAGCACCGGCCCGGTACCGGCCTGCGCGGCTGCACGTTCCTCGTCGGTGGCGGGTCGGATCTGGCCCCGTTCGGGAACATTGGCGATCCAGTCGTCCTTCTCATGCGGGGCGTTGACAAAGGAGCGGAAGCGGCGCAGGCGCTCGGGGTCCTTGAGGGTGGCGGCCCACTCGTCCTCGTAGTTGTCGATGTGGCGGGCCATGGCGGATTCGAGGTCGTCGGCGATGCCGAGGGAATCGTGGATGATGACGTCTTCGACGTGCTTGAGGCCGCCGTCGAGCTCTGCCTGCCACGCCGCGGTGCGTTGCAGCCGGTCGGCGGTGCGGATGTAGTACATGAGGTAGCGGTCGATGTAGCGGATGAGGGTGTCGTCGTCGAGGTCCTTGGCGAGCAGCTGCGCGTGGGCGGGCGTCGCGCCGCCGTTGCCGCCGACGTACAGGTTCCAGCCGTCCGAGGTGGCGATGATGCCGACATCCTTGCCGCGGGCCTCGGCACACTCGCGGGCACAGCCCGAGACGCCGAACTTCAGCTTGTGCGGGCTGCGCAGGCCCCGGTAGCGCAGCTCCAGGTTGATGGCCATGGCCACCGAGTCCTGGACGCCGAACCGGCACCACGTCGAGCCGACACAGGACTTCACGGTCCGCAGGCTCTTGCCGTACGCCTGGCCGGACTCGAAGCCGGCCTCGACGAGGATCTTCCAGATCTCGGGGAGCTCCTCGAGCCGCGCGCCGAACAGGTCGATGCGCTGGCCGCCGGTGATCTTGGTGTACAGGTTGAAGTCCTGGGCCACCTTGGCAATGACGCCGAGCTTCTCCGGGGTGATCTCGCCGCCGGGGATGCGCGGCACCACCGAGTAGGTGCCGTTCTTCTGCATGTTGGCCAGCGCCCGGTCGTTGGTGTCCTGCAGGATGCCGCGGCCGCCGTCGAGCACGTATTCGGCGCGCTGCGAGGCGAGGATGGAGCCGATGACGGGCTTGCAGATGTCGCAGCCGAGGAGCCCTGATTCGGGGACACCGAAGCGCTCGATGATGCCCTCGAAGCTGTCGAGTTCGAGGACCCGGACGGCCTCGAAGAGTTCCGGGCGGGACATGGCGAAGTGCTCACAGAGTGCCTTGGAGACCTCGATGCCGCTCTTGGTCAGCTCGCCCTCGAGGAGCTTCTTGAGCATCGGCACACAGGATCCGCAACCGGTGCCGGCCTTGGTGCAGCCCTTCAGCGGGCTGAGTTCCCGGACCGGTTCGGAGCCCTCGCAGGTGCCGCAGCCGTTGACGGCGTCGCGGATGGAGCCGGCGGAGACGTTGTTGCAGGAGCAGAGAATGGCGTCGTCGGGCAGCTCGGTCTCGGGGGCCTCACCTGCGCCGGCGGCGGAGAGGTAGGCGCCCGGCTCGGCGCTGAGCTCGCGTCCCAGCAGCGGGCGGAGTGCCGTGTAGGGGGCGGCGTCGCCCACGAAGATGCCGCCGAGGAGGGTCTTGGCATCGTCGGTGACCACGAGCTTCTGGTAGAGGCCGCGGGCCGGGTCGGCGTAGACGATCTCGAGGCTGTGCTCGGTCTTCGCGAAGGCGTCACCGAAGCTGGCGACCTCCACGCCGGAGAGCTTGAGCTTGGTGGCGGTGTCGAAGCCGGGGAAGGTTGCGGTGCCGCCGTGCAGCCTGTCGGCGACGATCTCGGCCATGGTGTTCGCCGGCGCCACGAGGCCGAGGCACATGCCCTCGAAGCAGGCCACCTCGCCGATGGCCCAGATGCTCGGATCCTCGGTGGCGCAGGCGTCGTCGATCACCACGCCGCCGCGCTGGCCCATGGTCATTCCGGCGTCCCGGGGGAGCTCATCGCGGGCGCGGACACCGACCGCGACGACCACGAGGTCAGCCGGGATCCGGCGGCCGTCGGCCATGTCGACCCCGGTCATCCGACCGTCCTCAAGCACAAAGCCGGCGGGGAACACGCCGCCGTGTACGGTGAGCCCCTTCGCGGTGATCAGCCGGTCGAGGGCCTGCCCGGCGCCCTGGTCCAGCTGGGTATTCATGAGCCAGGGAGCTCCGTTGATGACGGCGGCGTTGGCGCCGAGGGACTGCATGCCGCCCGCCGCTTCAAGGCCCAGCAGACCTCCACCGATGACGACGGCGTCGATAGTCCGCCCATACTCCTCCGTCAGGCGGGCGACTTCCGCGCGGAGGGTACGGACGTCGTCGACTGTTCGGTAGACATGCGCGGATTCCATGCCGGGAAGCGGTAGCCGGGCAGCGTTGGAGCCGGTGGCGAGAACCAGTTGGTCATAGGGGTACACCTCGCCGGCCTCGGTGGTGACCGTGCGGGCTTCCCGGTCCAGCGACACCGCACGGGAGCCGGTTGCGAGGGTGACGGCCGGGTGGTCCCACATGGTTGGCTCGCCGAGGGTGAGGTCGACGTCGTCGAGCAGTGCCTGGCTGAGGGCAACGCGGTCATACGGCAGCCAGGTCTCCTCGGTGAGGACGGTGACGCAGAACCCGTCCAGCCCACGGGAGACCATGGCCTCGACGAAGCGGTGGGCAGCCGGGCCGCCGCCGACGACGAGGATCTGTTGGAAGTTCATGAGGGGTACCTTTCGCCGCTTTGCAGCTTCCGAACTCAACCGGTTGCCGCACTTAGGTACCGAGCGTACGGACGCCCAATTGCCCCGCGATTTCGCTTATGTAAACGAAGATTAACTTCACACTCACCGGTGACAGGCGGCTTGGTGAGGTGCGTTTTACGCAGCCGCAACACTTCGGGCGGGAGCGCGTAACGCGGCGTTCGTAGCGTCGGATGCAGGCTCAGTTGACCAGTAATCGCAACTGATCAAACAATCCGAACGGGGAGACTCATGACTCTGCAACTCGATCACACACCGACGCTCGCTGCTTTCGAGGACGGCACCTGGTATCCCATCTGCCGGCTTGAGGACCTCGAGCTGTGCTGGGGAGAAGCTGCGCTGATCCACGGCCGTCAGGTGGCGCTGTTCCGGGTGGATTCAGCGACGGTGTTCGCCGTTTCGCACCGCGACCCGGTCAGCGGCTCACAGGTCATGGCACGCGGAATTGTCGGCTCACGCGGGCAGAGGTTCACCATCACCTCGCCCCTGCACAAGGAGGTCTACTTCCTGGATTCCGGCGTTCCCGCAGCGGGATCCGGGACGGCCCTGCGAAGCTTCCCGACGCGGGTGATCAGCGGAATGGTGGAAGTGCTCGTCTAGAGCCCTAGCGCTTCCTCAACATCGCGGATCACGGCATCGAGCCGGGTCCGCGCTGTTGCTTTCGCGTCCGCTACCTCTGCTGCGGAATCCACCGGTTCAATGACCTCCAGGTAGCACTTGAGCTTGGGCTCGGTGCCGCTGGGGCGGATGATCACGCGGGTGTCGTCCCGGGTGACGTAGAGCAGCCCGTCGGTGGGCGGCAGATGGACGCCTTCAGCCAGGTCCTCCTCGACCACCACATCTGAACCCGCAAACGACGACGGCGGCGCCTCGCGAAGGCGGTTCATCATGGCTCCCAGCAGCCCCAGGCTGCCTACCCGTACTGACAGTTGGTCGCTGGCGTGCAGCCCGTGGACGAGTGCCAGTTCGTCGAGGATGTCGAAGAGGGTCTTGCCCTCGGCTTTGCAGGCAGCGGCGAACTCGGCCAGCAGCAGGGCTGCGGACAGGCCGTCCTTGTCCCGTACCAGTTCCGGTGCCACGCAGTAGCCGAGTGCTTCCTCGTAGCCGTAGGTGATGTCCGGAACGCGGGAGATCCACTTGAAACCCGTGAGCGTTTGGGCGTGGCTGATGCCGGAGGCGTCCGCGATCCTGCCGAGCAGTCGCGAGGAGACGACCGAGTTGGCGAAGACGGCGCCGTGCTTCGCATCGTCCGCGAGCCGGGCCGCCACGTGGAGGCCGAGCAGCGCGCCCGTTTCATCCCCGCGCAGCATCCGCCATTCACCTGTCGCAGGGTCCTTGGCCGCGGCGGCAACGCGGTCGGCGTCGGGATCATTGGCCAACACAAGATCGGCGTCCTGGTCAGCCGCAGCGGCCAGCGCCAGGTCGAGCGCACCGGGCTCCTCCGGGTTGGGGAAGTCGACCGTGGGGAACGTGGGGTCCGGTTCTGCCTGTTCCTCGACGACATACACGGTGTCGAACCCGGCGGAGGCGAGGACGCTCTGCGCGGTCCGCCCGCCCACTCCATGTAGAGGCGTGAGCACGATCGACAGGTCGCGGGACGGGTACGCCTCCCGGTCCGCGAGGGCAAGAACGGAAGCAACGTAATCCGTCTCAATGCTTTCGGGGAGGACGTTCCAGCCCGGCGCCAGTTGAATATCGCGAGCGGCTGCAATCTGCTCGGCGATCTGCGCGTCATGCGGGGCGACAATCTGCACGCCGCGCGCAGTCTCCTCCACCGCACGGCCGCCGAGGTACACCTTGTACCCGTTGTCCTGCGGCGGGTTGTGGCTCGCCGTCACCATCACACCGACCTCGCACTCAAGTGCACGGACCGCGTAGGCGAGCACCGGCGTCGGCAGTTCAGAGGGCATGAGGAAGGTTTCGAGGCCGGCCGCAGTGAAGATCGCTGCGGTTTCCTCCGCGAAGATGCGCGAGTTGCGGCGTGCATCAAAGCCGACGACGGCGCGCGGCGCGTAGGCGCCTTTCGCCAGGTTGAGCGCGTGGGCGGCCACTCCCGCCGCGGCACTGCGCACGACGACCCGGTTCATCCGGTTGGGACC
>NZ_JAROKN010000105.1:0-4724 GCF_029455255.1 Arthrobacter vasquezii
CCCCCAATTTGGGAACCGGCTTATAAACACATACGTTATTCATGGATGAGGCGTCCGTAGAAAAACGAAAGCTTGGTGCAATCGGTTTGGAACTCATCGACCTATTAATTGGCATGGCTATTCTCACCGCCCCCGTCCTGTTCCTCGCGGTAGCGGCCAAGGTCATCCTTGATCGCCGGGCCAGCGCACAGCGCCTGCAGCCCCTTCCCGTCGAAGTAACCGCTGACAACCAGCGCCCCTGAAACCCGCAAGTCACAGCACCCGGCGGTTTCTCCTCAGCGCTGAGGTGATCTAAGTTGGACACCATGGTGGCTGGGAGAACGGCAGGGATGCGCACAACGGGCCCCCGCGCCGTACGGGTAAAGGCACCGGGCAAAATCAACGTCTCCCTCCGGGTGGGTCCTCCCCGCGAGGACGGCTACCACAGCGTCGCCAGCGTCTACCTCGCCGTCTCCCTGTATGAGGAGATCACCGCTACAGCCACGGACGACGGCGCCATCACCGTCACGGTGGACGGCCAGGGCAGCCTCAACCTCCCGATGGAGGAAATCCCCCTCGACGCCAGCAACCTCGCCGCCCGCGCGGCTGCACTGCTGGCCGAGCTGAGCGAGAAGTCCACCGGGGTCCACCTCAACATCACCAAGCGCGTCCCGATCGCTGGCGGCATGGGCGGAGGCTCAGCAGACGCCGCAGCAGCACTCCTCGCCTGCGACGCCCTGTGGAACAGCGGCTTCTCCCGCGACGAGCTCGCCAAAATCGCCATCGACCTCGGCGCGGACGTACCGTTCGCGCTTATCGGCGGCACCGCCGTCGGAGTTGGGGTGGGGGAGCAGCTCACACCCGCCATTTCCAAGACACCGCTGCACTGGGTCCTGGTGCCATCATCATTCGGGCTATCCACACCGGAGGTGTACCGGACGCTCGATGACCTCCGCATCGCCAGCGGTGAGGAGCCGCCGGAGATCCCCGAGATCGACCCGCAGATTCTCAGCGCCATGCGCTCCGGTGACGCGCACTCACTCGCGGACCTGCTCCACAATGACCTGCAGGCCGCAGCCCTGGAACTCGCACCCGAGTTGAAGGACGTCCTTGCCGCCGGCAGGGAAGCGGGTGCGCTCGCCGGTATCGTCTCCGGATCCGGCCCCACGGTCGCTTTCCTCGCCGAGTCCGAGGACCACGCCGCCACCGTGGACACGCTCCTGGCCACCGCCGGCCTCAGCACCGAACTGGTGCACGGTCCCGCCCACGGTGCGAGGATTGTCAGCGACTATATCGCCTAGCCCGCTTCGAGAAGCCCTGTAAGGGACGGGTCGGACCGCGTTCTTAGGTCGCGATCCGCAACGCCGGGTACGAGGCGGCAGCGCTCAGCGCCTCACGTCGTGAAATCTCGTCGCGGAGTTCTTCTTTCCGGAATTCGGTCTCCATCTCAGGGGTTCCGAGCAGGTACTCCGCATCCTGCGCGCGGTGCACTTTGCTGTTGAGCACGTGCAGGGCGCGGTCGGGGAGTGCGCGCAGGCTTGCGGGAAAGGACTGGCTGGACGTGATTTTGCTGTTGAAACTCATGGCTGGTTCTCCTTACGTGACGCAGAAGCTGTCACGGGAACTGGCAGGAGGAAGGAGGGGCTGGTTCGCGAAGATGCGGATCAGGCGCTCCGACCGGGTGCCGGCGGGGGTGAAGGATAAGGTCTGGAGGTCTGCTCCAGGGAGGGAAGCGGCTGTGTGGCTTCCGGGTGGTGATGAATAACCACAGCCAGGCACCGCGGGAATGAGGTGCGGGCGGCAACGGATCCTGTGTGCTCAAAATCCGTCGAGGGACGTGTATCTGTGACTCCTTCTTCACCGTACAGCATGCCCGCGATGAACGGCGGTTCTGGAGTGCGCAATCTCAGCTGCCTACCGATCAGGCGTTTTCCCGTGTGCCCCAGAGTGTTCTAAGTTGGACACTGATCCCCATAACGAAAGCAGTATCTACGTTGGCTCACCTGCTCGGTGCTGAGAACATCAGCGTCACCTTTGCCACCCGCACCATCCTGGACGGCGTCACCCTCGGACTGGAGGAGGGTGACCGCATTGGCATGGTCGGCCGTAACGGTGACGGCAAGTCGACCCTGATGCGCCTGCTCTCCCAGCGCACCACGCCCGACGACGGCCGCGTCACCAAACGCCGCGACGTCACCGTGGGCTACCTCAACCAGAACGACGTGCTCGACGGCGACCTCGACGTCGGTGCCGCCATCGTGGGCGACCAGGCCGACCACGAGTGGGCGTCCAACCCGAAGATCCGCGACGTCATGGGCGGCCTCGTGGCCGAAGTGGACTGGCACGCCCGCGTGGACTCCCTCTCCGGCGGGCAGAAGCGCCGTGTGGCGCTGGCGAAGCTGTTAATAGGGGACGACGACGTCATCATGCTCGACGAGCCCACCAACCACCTCGACGTGGAGGGCGTCGCCTGGCTCGCGGAGCACCTCAAGCAGCGCTGGCGTCCCACCGAGGGCGGGCTCCTGGTGGTCACCCACGACCGCTGGTTCCTCGACGAAATCTCCACCCGCACCTGGGAAGTCCACAACGGCATCGTGGACGGGTTCGACGGCGGATATGCCGCCTACGTCCTGGCCCGGGCCGAACGTGACCGCATGGCCAACGTTATTGAGGGCAAGCGCCAGCAGCTCGTGAAGAAGGAACTGGCCTGGCTGCGCCGCGGTGCACCCGCCCGGACCGCCAAGCCGAAGTTCCGCATCGAGGCCGCCAACGCGCTCATTGCGGACGTTCCGGAGCCGCGCGATTCGCTCGCGCTGAGCAAGCTCGCTACCGCCCGGTTGGGCAAGGACGTGCTGGACCTCGAGAATGTCTCCCTGGAACTGGGGGAGAAGCCTCTGTTCAAGGGGGTCACCCTGCGGTTGGCGCCGGGTCAGCGGCTCGGTATTGTCGGCGTCAACGGTGCCGGCAAGACCACGCTGCTGCGGCTGCTCAATGGCGAGATGGCGCCGACATCCGGCCGGTTGAAGCGCGGCAAGACCGTGCAGACGGCGATCCTGTCGCAGGACGTGCGCGAGCTCGACGACTCCAATCACCTCCGCGTCACCGAGGTGATCGAGCAGGAGAAGCGGGTGGTGTCGGTCGGCGGAAAGGAAGTCTCGGCGAGCCAGCTGGTGGAGCAGCTCGGGTTCACGAACGAGCGGCAGTGGACGCCGGTCGGTGATCTCTCTGGTGGGGAGCGGCGGCGTCTGCAGCTGTTGCGTCTGCTGGTGGGGGAGCCGAACGTGCTGATGCTCGATGAGCCCACCAATGACCTGGATACCGATACTCTCGCGGCGGTTGAGGACGTGCTGGACGGGTGGCCGGGCACGCTGATCGTGGTCTCGCACGACCGGTACCTGCTCGAACGCGTCACCGATACCCAGCTGGCGCTGCTCGGCGACGGGAAGATCCGCGACCTGCCGGGAGGCGTGGACCAGTACTTGCAGCTCCGCCGCGGAGCCGCAGTATCCGGCGACAAGCTTGCCGGCACCCCAATGGGATCGGACAGCGGCAACGGCACGACGACGGCGGCAGACGGTTCCGCCGGTCCCTCACCGGAAGAGACCCGCCAGGCGAAGAAGGACCTCACCCGTATCGAGCGGCAGATGACCAAGACCAGCTCTCAGATCGAGAAGATCAATCAGCAGATGAGCGACGCCGGCAGCAAGGACACTGTGGACTTCGAGAAGATGAGCGGACTCGACGCGAAGCTGCGGGAGCTGCAGGCCGAGCAGGAGTCCCTCGAGGAGCAGTGGCTCGCGGCTGCCGAAGTGTTGGGGGAGTAGCGCTGGGGGAGTAGTAACCGAACGGAGGAGTCATGGGGGCGTGGACGTGGCCGGCCATCGTCGGTGTTCTCTTCGGTACGGCCGCTTTCCTCGTGATCCTCGTGCCGGTGCTGGCGTATCAGTACCGGCGGTATGGGCGGTTTACAGCGCGCCGTGTGCTGGGAGTGGCAGCGGTGAGCGTGTACGGAGCTGCCGTGGTGGCGTACACGCAGCTACCGCTGCCTGACAGCCATGGGAGCAGGTGCCCGACGCCGGGTTTGAGCCCGCAATGGCAGCCGTTCTCGTTCGTATCGGACATCGCTGAGGTGGCGTCGGCATCCGGCACACTTGGCCTGCTCACCAGCCGCACCGTTCTGCAGGTGTTCTTCAACGTGCTGTTGTTAGTGCCGTGGGGAGTGATCCTGCACGGCTTCGCCGGGCGGTCCGTCCTAGTGGCCACGCTGACCGGGCTTGCTGCGTCACTGGTGATCGAGGCGACGCAGGCTACCGGGATGTGGGGCTTCTACGAGTGCCCCTACCGGCTGGGTGATGTCGATGACCTGATCCTGAATACTTCCGGAGCGCTGCTCGGTGCCTTGGTGGCTCCGGTGGTGCTGTGGTGGATGCCCCGCCCGCAAACGTTCCGCGTTACCCAGCAGCTGCCCCGGCCGGTGACCAACCTGCGGCGCTGGGTGGGTATGGCCGTGGATTTGGCGGCCTTTCACCTGGCGGGTTTCGCGCTGGTGGTCATGTATCGGTTGTTACTGCCGCAAGGGCTGGTGCTATCGGACGAGCCCACCCTCGTTGAAGCGCTCCTGCTCACGCTGGCGCCGGCACTTGTCGTGTTCTTCCTTCCCGCCTGGCGGGGTACCGGAGCGTCAATCGGTCAACACGCGATGCGGCTCATCCCGGAGTGGAAGGGCAAGGATTCGTGGGGTCGCA
>NZ_JAROKN010000106.1:0-4485 GCF_029455255.1 Arthrobacter vasquezii
ACCGGGACCTTGCGCGCGGTCCGGCGCGCCTGGCGCAGGCCCTCGGGATCGACCGGGAGTTGGACGGAACGGATGTTTTCTCTGACCGGCTCCAGCTCACTTTGCCGGACCATCCTGCAGACCCCCTGCGTCTTCAGACGGGCCCGCGCGTCGGCGTGAGTGGACCCGGCGGATCACCGGCCTACCCCTGGCGCTACTGGCTGGCCGGGGACCCGAGCGTCTCCGTGTACCGGCCGGCCGCCAAGCCCCGAGGCGCCCGGAGGGCGGCTGATCCCGCACGGAGAACCGCATCGGGCGAAACATCCGGCAGCGTGCACAGCGGCATAAAGGAAATTCGCACCGAAGGGGGATAGAATTGACGGTCCGCCTTGGCGAGAGGGAAACGCGCAATGCATGAAATGTCAGTAGCCCGGAACGAGCTGGACCACGAGCGGGGTTATGTGGCCGGCCTGTATCAACGGCTTGATGAACTGCGGGCCGAAAAGCAGCGCCAGCTCGATCAGGTGCGCCGGACGACATCGGCCGGATCACATCAGAACCGGTCCGAGCGCGATGCGTTCGCCACCATGTACGAGGACCGCCTCGCCCAGTTGAATGCGGTCGATGACCGGTTGGTGTTCGGGCGTCTCGATCTGGACAGCGGTGATGAGCGCTACATCGGCCGCATCGGTCTGTCCTCCGAGGATCTGCAGCAGCTCATGGTGGACTGGCGTGCACCGGAAGCGGGTACCTTCTACCAGGCCACAGCTTTCGAGCGGATGGGCGTCCGCCGCCGTCGTCACCTGATCCTTTCCCAACGGGACGTCGTCGCTGTGGAAGATGATGTCCTCGACGCTTCCATGCTTACTGACGCCGACTCGCTGCAGGGGGAGGGAGCGCTGCTGGCCGCGCTGAATTCGCGGCGCACCGGGCAGATGTCGGACATCGTCGGAACTATCCAGTCCGAGCAGGACCGCATCATCCGCGCGCCGCTGCCGGGCGTCGTCGTCGTACAGGGCGGTCCGGGTACAGGCAAGACGGCCGTCGCCCTGCACCGGGCTGCCTACCTGCTGTACACACACCGGGAGCGGCTCAAATCTGCCGGAGTGCTGCTGGTCGGTCCTACCAATGCCTTCATGAAGTACATCGAGCGCGTGCTGCCCTCGCTGGGTGAAACCGGGGTGGTGATGGCGAGCATCGGCAGCCTGATGCCGGGGATTCAGGCTGTTCAGGAGCAGTCAGAAGAGACGGCAGAGCTCAAGGGCAGGCTGGACATGGCCGGCGTCATCAAGCAGGCTGTGGCCAACCGGCAGCGCATACCGGCTGAGAACCGAAAGCTCAACGTCGAGGGGACCACCCTGATCCTCACTCCCCGGCAGGTCCGCCGGGCGCGGGACCGCGCCCGCGCCACCGGGAAACCGCACAATGAGGCGCGTACTACGTTCGTGAAGATCATGCTGCGCGAGCTCACCGAGCAGCTGACTGAGCAGCTCGAAGAATCCTCGGGTGCCGGAAACACCGCGGACCGCTCCTATCTCACCGAGGACGTACGGACCTCGCGCGATGTGCGGATCGCGCTCAATCTCGCCTGGATGCCCATGACGCCGGAGAAACTCCTGCGGGACCTTTACGCCAAGCCTGCCCAGCTCGAGGCCGCCGCACCCCACTTGAGCGATGCCGAGCTGGAGCTGCTCTACCGAACGGAAGACGCGCCATGGACGGAAGCGGACGTCCCTCTCCTCGATGAGGCTGCGGAACTGCTGGGTGAGCTTGATGCGTCCGCAGGACGCAACGCCGCGGAACAGGAACAGGAACGACGCCGGGACCTAGCCAACGCCGAGCGCGCCCTGGAGAACGTCAGCGGCACACTTGAGGACGCCGGCATTGACGGCATGCTCAGTGCCGAACAACTCGCGGAGCACAATACGGTTGCGGAATCGCGGTTGACGGCTGCCGAGCGTGCATCCGGTGACCGCACATGGGCGTATGGGCACATCGTGGTGGATGAAGCGCAGGAGCTTTCGCCGATGCAGTGGAGGCTGCTCATGCGCAAATGCCCTCTCAAGTCCTTCACGATTGTCGGTGACATTGCGCAAACCAGCTCCATCGCCGGTTCCCACTCGTGGCAGCAGGCACTCGAGCCGTTCGTGGGGGAGCGGTGGCAGCTTGAGGAGCTGACGGTCAACTACCGGACGCCGGCGCAGATTGCCGAGGCGGCAGTACGCATGGCTAATGCCGCAGGCCTCGTCGTGTCTGCCCCGAAGGCGGTCCGCGAAGGGCGGTGGGATCCGGTGATCGACCAGGTTTCGGAGCTCGAACCGGCGTTACTGTCTGCCTTGCCGGAGGAACTGGATGCGATTTCCGATGGTCTTCTTGCCGTCATCGCGCCTGCGCGCATCGTCGAGCAGGTCCGGGCCGCCGTCACGGCGGCGTACGGCAACCGAGTCGGCAGGGGCGCAGGCGGGCTGGGCCAGGACATCGTGGTCACCACACCACGCGAGGCAAAGGGCCTGGAGTTCGACGGCGTAGTGGTCCTGGAACCGGCCGAGATGCTGAAGCAGGAAGCCGTCCGGGTAGGGGACCTGTACGTCGCAATGACCAGGCCGACCCAGCGTCTCCGCCTCATTTCGACGGGCGAAATTCCGGAGGGCATTGAGGGCTGATATTTTGAAGCAGTGCAACAACCTACCGAAGCCGCGCACGCGGCCGTGAACCAGCAGCAAAACGACAGCTCCTTCGAGAACCTCTGGCAGGAGCTGAAGTGGCGCGGGCTGATCCACGTTTCCACTGATGAGGCGGAGTTAGAAAAACTTCTCGCCGGCGCACCCATCACGTACTACTGCGGTTTTGACCCCACGGCTCCGAGCCTGCATCTGGGAAACCTCGTCCAGTTGCTGACAATGCGCCGGCTTCAGCTTGCTGGTCACAGGCCGATTGGCCTGGTCGGTGGATCCACGGGGCTGGTGGGAGACCCCCGGCCGTCCGCTGAGCGCACCATGAACACAAAGGAAACCGTTGCCGAGTGGGTCGGGTACCTACAGGGGCAGGTCCAGCGGTTCCTGAGCTTCGAGGGCGACAACGCTGCCCGGATGGTCAATAACCTTGACTGGACTGCGCCCATGAGCGCAATTGATTTCCTGCGCGAGGTCGGCAAGCACTTCCGCGTCGGCACCATGGTCAAGAAGGAAACAGTTGCCAAGCGTCTGCACTCCGAGGAAGGCATCAGTTACGCGGAGTTCAGCTACCAAGTGCTGCAGGGCATGGATTACCTGCATCTTTTCCGCGACCACCAGTGCGTCCTGCAGACCGGCGGGTCTGATCAGTGGGGCAACCTGACCAGTGGTACGGAACTCATCCGCAAGGTGGAGGGCAAGACTGTCCACGCAATCGGAACCCCCCTGATCACCAACTCGGATGGCACCAAGTTCGGCAAGAGCGAGGGCAATGCCGTTTGGCTGGATTCGGAAATGACCACACCGTATGCGATGTACCAGTTCTGGCTGAACACGTCGGATGCAGATGTCGTCGACCGGTTGAAGGTCTTCACCTTCCGCAGCCGTGCGGACATCGATCAGCTGGCGGAATCCGTGGCCGACCGGCCGCACCTGCGTGAGGCGCAGCGCGCCCTCGCCTTCGACGTCACTTCACTGGTTCACAGCGTCGAGGCAACGAACAAGGTGATTGCTGCCTCTGCGGCACTGTTCGGGCAGGGCGACCTGACCGAGCTGGACGAGGTCACTCTTCGCGCTGCAACCGCTGAGCTGCCAACCGCAAAGGTCGACGGCGGCGGGCTTGGCATCATCGATCTCCTCGTGAGCAGCGGGCTGTCTCCCAGCAATTCCGCAGCCCGCCGAACCGTCGCTGAAGGCGGTGCCTACGTGAACAACGAAAAGGTGTCCGATCCTGACGCCACCGTCGGTCCGCAGCAGCTGTTGCACGGTCGGTTCCTGCTGCTCCGTCGCGGAAAGCGGACACTCGCAACCGTCGAAGTCAGCTAGTTCCCGCCGGTTTCCGGCTCGTCAGAAGGCGATTTGCAAGGGACCCGAAGGCCGTGTAATGTTTTCTGAGTCGCCGCCGCTGAGTGGTGACAAACCCCCTCCTAAAACCGAATGGTTCGGGCATGCGCTGAGCGCGAAAGCCCAAAGCCAGACAGTTTGTGGTGGGCGGATTCGAATTGTTCGGTCGAATTCCGGCAAATAAGCCGATTTGACAGAAACAATTCGGATGAAATAGATTTAGTAACACCGCAGCACGGAAATGTAAATGAAAACTTTACAAAGTATGTGAATTGCTTCTGTTGTTTGAGAACTCAATAGTGTGCCATGTTTGTTGATACCGATTGTTTTTTGATTGGTTGATTTGCTGGTCATCTCGCCCTGGTGGGGTGGCTGGTTTTTTGGCTGGTTTCGAATTTTGTGCAGCATGGGCTTCTCTTTTTCCGGGGGGTTTGTGTTGTGTTCGTAGTTTTTTACGGAGAGTTTGATCCTGGCTCAGGATGAACGCTGG
>NZ_JAROKN010000107.1:0-4325 GCF_029455255.1 Arthrobacter vasquezii
TCTCGCCGTACGGCTCAGGCGCGCTGGCGGGATCGTCGCTCGGCCTTGACCCGGAGGCGGTCGCTGCCGAGCTGGGGTTCGAGTCGGCGACGCATAATTCGATCGACGGCACTGCGGCGCGGGACGTGTATGCGGAGTTTGCCTGGGTGGCCTCAATGATCGGAGTTGACCTCTCGCGCATCAGCGAAGAGGTCATCATCTGGGCAACCAAGGAATTCTCCTTCGTCACGCTGCACGACTCCTTCTCCACCGGCTCATCGATCATGCCGCAGAAGAAGAACCCCGATGTGGCCGAGCTTGCCCGCGGCAAGGCAGGCCGGCTCATCGGTAACCTGACCGGGTTGCTGGCCACGCTCAAGGGGCTGCCGCTGGCGTACAACAGGGATCTGCAGGAGGACAAGGAGCCGGTGTTCGACGCCGTCGACACCCTCGAGGTGCTGTTGCCTGCCGTCTCGGGCATGATCGCGACGCTGACGTTCCACACCGAACGGATGGCCTCGCTTGCGCCGCTCGGATTCGCTCTCGCCACGGACGTGGCTGAGTGGCTGGTTCGCCAGGGTGTGCCGTTCCGGGAGGCGCATGAGCTCTCCGGCGAAGCGGTCAAGCTGGCTGAAAGCCGCGGCGTCGAACTGTGGGACCTGACCGACGCGGACTACGCCGGCATTTCCGCGCAGCTGACGCCGGGTGTCCGGGAGGTACTGACCGTCGAAGGGTCGCTGAACAGCCGCGACTCACAGGGCGGAACCGCCCCGGCTGCAGTACGCCGCCAGCTGGATGAACTGGCCGAGCAGGTGGCGCAGGCGCGATCGGCGCCGGCGTTGTCCTAGCTCCAGATACAGGCACAGCGCTGGAAGTTGCGGGTATCCTCGGGACAAACCACCCGATCCCGATCCCGAGGATGTCCGTGAACACGTCGCAGCCGGAAGCACCCCAGCACGATCCCCGGAGACTTCCGGGACTCCTTGCCGACGCGGGCCGGGAACTGCTGGCAACAGCGGCCGGGCTCAGCGACGTCGCCCTCGCGGAACCGTCGGACCTCCCGGGCTGGAATCGCGCCTTCGTCATCGCCCACGTCGAGGGCGTGTGCCGGGCGATGACGCGTCAGCTCGAATTCGCCGCCCGCGGTGAAACCGTCGATTTTTACGACGACGGGCCCGACGGCCGCAACCGGGACATCGAGCGGCGGGCACAGCGCGCTGCAGAAGAGCAACTTAACACCCTGACCGACGCCGTCAGCACCGCCGTGGCGGTGTTTGCCGGCGTGACCGGCAGCGAGTGGGACAGTCGTATTTCCTACCGGGACGGCACCGTACGCGACGGCGCGCTCGCGCTCTGGCGGGAATTGGTCATTCACGCCTCCGATCTCGGCCTCCGACGCACCTCCCTCGACTGGGACAGCGCCTTCTGCCACTACCTTTTCGAATTCCTCACAGCACGGGTCCCCGCAGGCACGGCACTCAAGCTTCAGCCGCTGGGGGAGCAACCACGCACCCTCCTCAACGGTTCGGGAACCCCCGCACGCACTGTCGTCGTCACCGGCCTCCTGCAGGACATCGCCGCCTGGCTGGCAGGTCGGAAACCGCTGGGCGGGCTGAACGCGACCGCCGCGGCGGACGGCGTTGACCTTCCCGAGCTCCTTCCCTGGCCGTCAGCCATGGCGCCGCGTGGCTGAGGACTACGCTGCATGTCGCGGCGTCTGAAAGATTCGGATCTGCGCCGCGCAACTCTTATCAGGCGCACGGCACTGCGCTAAGTTGGGAAGCACGCGAGCAGAATTACCGCAGGTTCAGGACGAGGTAAAGGCAGACGCCATGACGTCGGATGTTGATCGATCAGCGGCTCATCCCGTGGTGCCGCGTGGCCGCATCGAGCGTTTGAGCGGCGGCTACGTGCTCGCCTTCGACCGCCAGTTCGATTACCCGCGCTCATACATCTGGAACCTGCTGACGGACCCGGGCAAGGTGCGCCTATGGCTGGGAGAACTGGCCGGCCACTGGGAACTGGGGAAGGAATACTCGCTGGATATGGGTGGCGGAGTCACCACGGGTACGGTATTGCAGCTCAATCCGCCCACCAGTCTCCAGATCACCTGGGATGATGCACTGGGTCTCGAATCGATCCTTGAATGGCGCATGCTTGAGTGCAGCGGCGGCGCCCTGCTGCAGCTGCGCGCACGCTCCGAGACACCGGACTTCCTGACCGAGGGAGCCGCCGGCTGGCAACAGATCCTCGCCGCGCTGGAGGACGTCGCCGCCGGCAGGGAACCGGCGCCCGATGGAGGTTGGGCGGCCCTGCGGGACGCCTATGCCGAAGAGTTCAACGTGTCCAACACCATGGGATGGGTGGAAACGGACGACGGCGTCACCATGGTCCATTTCGACCGTCGCCTCCCTTCCACCCTGCCGCTCGTAAAGGATGCGCTCACTGCGGATCCCGAACAACAGCCGAGGGTTGAGCAGGCTGAGGTCGATTTCACTGCGGACGGCGGCAGTACCCGGGTGGCCGTCCGGCACGTTGTGGAGGGCCAGGACGAAGCTCCCGCCCTGCTGGCTCAGTGGCACGCCCATCTGGATGCTGTCGCGGTGTCGGTGGACGGCGACCAGCCGCATACCAGCATGCGCAAGTTGCACGCGCTCGAAGATTTCTACCGTGCAACGCTTACCGGGTCAGCGGACTGAGAGGCTGTTTTCTCGCGGGCCAGCAGGCTGGTCTTGACGGCAACGCCCCAGCGGAAGCCGCCGAGACTGCCGTCCGCCCGGATCACTCGATGGCACGGAACAAACAGCGCAGCAGCGTTGAAGGCGCAGGCTCCGGCGGCGGCACGGATGGCGGCGGGCCGGCCGGCCAGCCGGGCATACTCCGAATAGGTCACCGGCCTTCCGGGGGCAACAGTGCGCAGCACGTCCCAGGCGTGGTTACGGAAAGGTCCTGACAACTGATGCACCCGTACCCTCTCGATGGCGGCGAGGTCGCCGTCGTAATAGGCTGACACGGCGTCCGTGATGGACGCGAGACTTCGTACAGACTGAACAGGTTCCGCCCTGAGGGTTGGGTGAATCTGACCCGTCAACTCGGAGAGCTCAGCGGTCCAGCCGGAGGCCAGGACTGCACCGTCCCGTTCCACGACCGTAAACGGCCCGTCGGGAGTGGGAACGGTGGTGGTCTGGGTGGTCATGATGCCAGCGCCTTTCTAGGGGTATCGGTTGCTGCCTGGGTTTGTGATTGCTGATCAGCGGCGAGCGGTTTCTCGGAGGCGAGGCGCCAGAGGTGCATGGTCGCGTAGGAACGCCAGGGACTGAACTGTTCACACCAGGCGGTTGTTTCCCGCGGATCGGCGGTGCGTCCGGATAACCGGGCGAAACCTGTGCGGACCGCGGCGTCGTTGTCCAGATGGATATCTGTAGCACCAAGTACCCGCATGGCGACGTAGCGGACAGTCCACGGCCCGATTCCCGGCAGCGGCAGGAGCTTCTCCGCCAGTTCACCGGGTGTGTCAGCCACGCCGATCCTCAGGCTGCCGTCGGCCAGGGCCGCTGAGACGGCCAGCAGACTCGAGCGGCGGCGCGCCGGTCCCTTCAGCAGCGGGCCCGCCCCATCGGCCAGGGCAGCAGCGGTGGGGAACAGACGGGAATGACCGGGACGGCCGAGCCTGGAGGGCTCGCCCAGCACGCTGAGAGTGTCCAGGATACCGGTGGCGGCCGCTACGGTGATCTGCTGGCCAACCATGGCGCGGATCAGGATCTCCTGCGGATCCACCGCACCCGGCAGGCGGATCCCCGGATATTGCTGCACGCGGGTTTCCAGGACCGGGTCTGCCGAGAGGACATCGTCGATGGCCGCGGGATCAGCGTCCAGATCGAACAGGCGTCGGATGCGGGACAGCAGGACGGGCAGGTCCTTCAACTGCTCCACCGTCACGGAGACATCGAGTCCGCGCGGTCCTGGTTCGGCCTTGAACCAGCCCTCGCCGCCGGGCAGGCGCAGCAGGCGGGCATAGCTTGCCGGATCACCCTGCTCAACACCGTTGACGGCGCGGGCGCGCAGGAAGGAGAAGATGCCGTCGTCGTAGGGCGTGCGCGCGGGCAGTGTCAGGCTGAGGGACGTCGGGGAGCCGGCCGCCGTCGATGCATGGGAAAGAGTACGGCTGCGGTGCCGCAGCTGCGAGGGGGAGAGGTCGTAGATCTCCTGGACCGTCTCATTGAACTGGCGGATGCTGTTGAACCCCGAGGCGAAGGCTACGTCGGAAAGCGCCAGATCGGTGGCGGTGAGCAGTGTCCGCGCCGTTTGTGCCCGGGTGGCGCGCGCGAGCGCGAGCGGGCCGGCAC
>NZ_JAROKN010000108.1:0-3864 GCF_029455255.1 Arthrobacter vasquezii
CTGGAAGACCGCGCACTCCGCCAGCGAGGCACAGGCTGACGAGCACTCTGTTGACAATTCCTATGCCGCAGGCCGCGGCTGGGGCGGTTTTGTCACCCGCAAACCCACTCCCAGTGCCACCGCTTCCGCCACCCAGAGCGCCACTCCAACGGCCACCGCCTCTGAATCCGTCACGCCGTCGGCGACAGCGGATCCAACGGTCACAGCGGAGCCCACCACCACCGCGGAGCCGACCGCAACGGCTGAACCAACGGAACAGCCGGATCCGGTCGGAGGGGTGGAACCGGTGCTGCATCACCGCTTCCAGAGCCAGGTGGATTTCAGCTCGGACCAGCTGGAGGTGGAAAACCCCGTGACGGAATTCCTGCAGACCCCCGCGGTTGCCGTCGACTTCGACTTCCACAGCCGCGACCTCGTCATGGACGATGGCGCGGAATTCGAGATGTGGAGCTTCGAGGACGACACGCACGAGCGGGGCTTTCCCGGCCCCACCCTGCGGGTCCAGGAGGGGAAGGTGTTTCACGCAACGGTGCACCCGAGCAAGGGACCGCACACCATTCACTGGCATGGCATGGAACCTGACCCCCGGAACGACGGCGTGGGGCACACGTCATTCGAGGTGGACGGGCAATACACCTACCAGATGCAGCCCGAACCGGGACGGCCCGGCGACCCGAACTACGGGGCAGCGGGAACGTACTTCTACCACTGTCACGTCAATACGCCGCTGCACGTCCAGATGGGGATGTTCGGTCCACTGGTCATCGATCCGGTGGTGCACCCTGCCTATCCGGTGAGCCCCGGCGCTCGCCGTGCCTTTGTGGACGGACCGGAGTATGACATCGATACCGAGGCGTTGCTCGCGCCCTACTCGCTGGATCCGCGGTGGCATGAGATGAACCATGCTGACGGTCTGTCTGGAGAAGACGCCGGCCTCAACCGGTTTGAGCCCGAGCATTTCTACGTCCTGGGCGGGGAACTTGCCCGCCGTCCTGCCGGCAAGGAAGTGGTGTGGAGTCTTTCCAGCCTGCGCGCCAATGTGAAGGGCGGTCCGAAGAAGCCGACGCTCCTGCGGACGCTCAACGCCAACTACCTGCCCACAACGCTGATCTTTACCGACGCGGATGGAACCGAAGCGCGTATCGCCGAATTGATCTCCCACGATGGCCGGCCGTTCCGGGACACTTCCGTTCCGAATGTCCCCGCACCGAGTTGCCGTGATGCCGGTTATCCGTTGACCGCCAGCAGGCTCGCCTACGGCGCCGCCGAGCGCTTCGACATGCTGCTGCATCCGCCGACGGCCGGTCGGTACTACCTTCGGGTGCAGTGGGAGGACTGGGTCACCGGGGCGGTCCTCGGTACACGCACCATCCCGATCGACGCGACCTGACACTCAATGCCACCCCGTGAAGGAGGACTTTTCCGGTAACTCTTTGGCGACGACGGGCACGCTGCCAGAGCGCCACATTCCCTTGGGGCAATATCTTGCCTAGGCTGTGTTGGTGATCTTCAAAGCAGTGAGCGATGGACGCCCGTACCCCGACCACGGACACGTGACCCCCAAAGACTGGGCCAACGTAGCCCCACGCCAGGTTCGGCTGGACGAACTCGTCACCACCAAGACCACGCTAGACCTCGAGGCGCTGCTGGCCGAAGACTCAACCTTCTTCGGGGACCTCTTCCCGCATGTGGTGCAGTGGAACAACACGTTGTACCTGGAGGACGGGCTGCATCGGGCAGTCCGTACGGCACTTCACCAGCGGACCATCCTGCACGCGCGCGTTCTGGTTATCGATGGCTAGGACACCGAAACGCAAGCCGATCCGATCGAAGAAGAACCCGATCGAATGGCACGGTCACCGCATTGTGACCGAGAACGATCTCGAGACGGTCTTCGCCGATGACGGAAATGTCGAACGCCCGCACGTCTACATGCGCAGGCTGCGCCACGGTGTGGTGCTGGTACTGCTCCTCGCTCTGGTGACCGCCGCCGTGCTCTTCGCGCTGGCCCTGGCCCGGGGGGACATCCAGCTCACCGCCAGCCAGCCATCGGCGAGCCCCGTCAGCGCCTGCCCTGCCGGTCCGTTCGAGCTCGTTGATCCTGCCACAGTGACCGTGAACGTGCTCAACAGCACCAGCATCGCCGGGCTGGCAGGGAATGGTTCGGCGGCTCTGGAGGAACGCGGCTTCACGGTGAACTCCGTCGGCAACCGGTCCGTTGGTCAGACCAACATGACCGCGATCATCGTCTCCGGGCCGTCCGGGTATGCACAGGCATTTACGCTGCAGCGAACCATTCCCGGAACAATCTACGTCGAGGATGAGCGGCCGGACGCCACCGTGGACGTTGTGCTTGGCTCCGAGTTCGAGGCGCTGGTGCCCGCTGAGGAAGTCAACGCCGAACCGGGCGGGCTGGTCTGTGAACTGCCGTCCACAGCGAGCCCCACGCCCGCGCCGTCGTCAGCTGCTCCGTAGGAACGGAACCGCAGACGACGACGGCGCGCGCCGGTCAGCTAGCAGCCGTCTGGTCCGCAGACCTCGCCATCGGGCGAGGTGGATACCGGGATCAGGGGATGGGCTTCCTGCCACGCCTGGTCCAGTGCCTGCCGGAAGAGCTCGACGGGCTGTGCGCCGGAGATGCCGTACTTCCGGTCAATCACGAAGAACGGCACGCCGCTCACCCCGAGGGTCTGGGCCTCGCTGATGTCCCGCCGTACGTCGTCGGCGAAGCGGTCGCCGGCCATGGTGTCACGGACAGACTGCTCATCGATGCCGAGGTCATTGCCCAGTTTCACGAGCACGTCGGTATCGGAGGTGTTCAGACCCTGCTCGAAGTGCGCCGAAAGGATGGCTTCCTTCGCTTCGTTGCCGTGACCAAGCGACTTCGCGAGGTGCAGGAACCGGTGGGCGGGGAAGCTGTTGCCGACAACCACGGAGTCGAAGTCGAAGTTCACGCCGACATCGGCCGCTGACGTGGTGAGCTGGTTCCACATTTGGCGGACCTGCTCAGGGGCAATTCCCTTGCGTTCGGAAAGGTACTGCTGCTCGGTTCCGTCATAGTGCTCGGGGAGGGTGGGGTCCAGCTGGAAGCTCTTCCACGTCACTGCCACGCTGTCCCGGTGCGGGAATTCAGCAAGGGCTTTCTCGAAGCGGCGCTTACCGACGAAGCACCACGGGCATTTGACGTCAGACCAGATTTCAATGTGCATACCTTTCCCAACGGGACGACGGCGGCGCGCTATTCCCGCCGCACCACCTCGCGTTGATTTGGCAGGACACGCCCCTTAGCGCTCCGCAAGAGGGGTGTCCTGCCAGATCAACGGCTGGGGTTAGCGCTGCAGGGCCAGCGCCGGCCGCTGCCCGGCGCGGAGGTGCCGGGTGTAGGCGGGGAGAGTCAGGAATTCGGGGAAGTCCTCGCGGAGGGCCACTTCCTCGAAGAGCCGACGGGCGTCGTCGTACCGGTCATCATCAAAGCGCGGCAGCCGGTCAAATTCATCCTCCAACAGCTGTTCCACCCACTCACGCGTGATGACCTCGCCGGTGTCAGTCACGGCATGGACGTGGATCCACTGCCAGATCTGCGAACGGGAGATCTCCGCGGTGGCGGCGTCCTCCATCAGGTTCTTCAGGGTCACCGCGCCATGGCCGCGGAGCCACGTTTCAAGGTAGCGGACGCCCACCGTCAGGTTGGTCCGGATCCCGGTTTCCGTGATGAGGCCATGCGTTCCGGTCAGGTCGATGAGGGCGCGGTCATCGGGCACCACGTCCGTGCGCTGGCGGTCCAACTGGTGTGGGCGGTCGCCGAGCACCACGTCGAACACGGCCCGCGCCACCGGGACCAGGTCCGGGTGAGCCACCCAGGCG
>NZ_JAROKN010000010.1:0-83149 GCF_029455255.1 Arthrobacter vasquezii
TGATTGCGTCGCGCAGCGGGGCGGAGGCCAGAGGCAGCGGGATGCGGGTCGCATGGGTGCCGGTTCGTATGGGGTCGATCGGGTTGAGGAATATGAGTCGGTGGCTCTTCAGCACACGGAACAGGCAACGTAATCCTTGTCCCATCCTGGCACGTGCGTTGCCAGCTTCTGGAAGGACTTCTCTGACATCCTCCGGCGTGATCTCCCGAAGGGAAGTCCGTCCAGCGGCAGCCCAGGAGCGCAGGGCGGGCAGTGACCAGCGCAGGTACAGGCGTGTTGTTATTTCTGAGCGGGGTTTGCTGCGGGGCGGGGTGGTACTGCCTTGGAGCATGATGGTGTACCAGCGCTCGAGCTCGGTTCTCAACTGCTCTGGGAGCTCAGCCACGGTGGTCTCAAACCATCTGTCTACGGCGGGTTCCCTGTTGTCTTCGAGTAGGCCTGATGCTGCGCAGACTTCCAGCAGCCGAAGGGTCGTAATTCCGATGCTTTGCAAGTTGAGGATGTCGGTGGCGAGCATCGGAGCGCCGGGTGTGTCCTGCAGGCCAAGTGCGATGGCCAGTCCGCGGCGTGTCCTTTTCGTGGTTGTGAGACTCCATCCGTGTTCGCGGGCGTGTTCGATCAGGATCTGATCGAGGAATGCAGCCATTTTCGGTTCAGCAGGTGCCGGGAACCCGTGGATGGCTCCGTTGGCAAGGTCACGGAATGCCGGGAACAGGGTGAGCTGGCGGTGGTCGAACGCTTCGAAGGTTGGTGCCGGGCTCGTTATGGGGGCCTTTGTGCGCTTCCGGCGGGTGCCGCGGTGCTGCCCCACTCTGGCATGTCGGAGATTCGCCAGGAACAGTTGCTGTCCGAACCGGTTGGCCTCCACCAAACTGATCCCGCTTTTCCTACCTCCACTGGTGATGAATTGGCTCCGGCAGAGCCGACATGCCTGGTCATCGTTGACGGCGACGTCCGCAGAGCAGATTCTGCAGCACCCTTGAGGGTGCTTCTTTCGCCAGTGCCGGCACGCGTCGCAGAGCCATTGGTGGGTCCGTGTCACGCCCCAGGCATGGCAGTCCCTGCATGCGGCCACTGGTTGGGGTGAGCTGCGGTGGCACTGGTTGCACAGGCCGGCGGAGTAGTAGCCGTCAGTGCGTCCGCAGCGCCGGCACGGTGGCGGGACGTAGGGTCCGCCGGGCATGCAGTCGTAGCAAAACTTCGTGCGCCGGGGTGCGCTCCATGCGACGGGCCGCTGGGCGCAGATCGTGCAGTTCGGTGGTGGATTGGATCCCCTCATGCGGGAGGTGTGGTTCGGTTACGGCCGAGCCGGGGAACCATGGAAGGCACGGACCCGCCCGATGAGGCCTGCGCCTTCTGTGGGCGTGCCGCGGTGACTTTCTCCGGCTCGCGGATCAGCAGTTCAGTGGGCGAGCAGTTGAGTACGAAGCAGATGATGTCGAGGTCTTCGAGGCGGATAGTGGTCGGGGTCCCGGTCCAGAGACCGGACATTTTGCCAGCACTGATTTCCAGGCCGGCATCAGCGAGTTGGCGGCGCAGTTCGGTCGATTTCCAGATTCCGCGCTCGGCGGCGACCATCCGTAAATTCCAACGCATCGTGTCACTCTCCTGTCAGCCGGGCGGCCACTCGTTCGTTAGCGACCGCCCACGCATGGTTAACGTGGTTCTCGTGGACATGGATATAGCGGGTTGTGGTCGACAGCCATTCGTGTCCGAGTAGTTCCTGCACTGCTTTCAGGTCCAGGCCACGAGCATAGAGGGAGGAAGCGCAGTAGTGGCGTAAGCCGTGTGGGCTCAGTCGCCCTTTCCACGCTGGCAGCCAACGTTCCACAGCCCCTGCCAGGCCGGCGCGCAGGGCATCATCGCCGGCCCGAGCGCAGCCTCCTTTGTGCTGGTCGTGCCGCTCGCTGGGAAGTAGCGGGGCGTCAGGGTTCAGGTAGTCATCGCCGAATTGGTGACGCACGTCGGTGAACCACCAGTCCAGCAGTGCGTCGACGGAATTGATCGCGGGAACAAGCCTGGGTTTCGGGCCGCGGCCGCGGCTGCCCTTCCCGTAACGGATGTGGAGCTTGCCGTGGTCGCCGAGGTCCGGGCGCCAGTCCTTGACGTCGAGCATCACGGTCTCGTTGATTCGTAGTCCTGCCCGGCGCCAGAGGGAAGCGGCGAGATAGTCGCGGGCAGCGGGTAGGTACTTGCGTGCGGTGGGTAGCGCATCACGCCACTGCCCGAAGAGAGTCTCAACTTCAGGATCACTGGGCGGGACTCGGGCAGCGGGTGAAGAGGAACTTGAAGGTCGGTTGAACTCGTCGATCGGCTGCGTCAGCACATAACCGGTAAGCGCGTGGACGTCCCCTTGGTATCTGGCAATCAGGAAGTCGAAAAACCGGGCAAGGGTTCCTGCCTTACTTTCCCGTGTGCTCCGAGTGTTTCGTCGCTCCTGCCGCAGATGGGTCAGGAACCGGTCCGCATCAGATGGGGAGGCCGTCCAGACCGGCTGCCCCAGGAAACGGGTGAACTCGAAAATCACCGAACGCTCCGTCCGCACGAACTGGTCAGTAAGACCAGCACCCACCTGGGCCAGCGCAAACTGATCCACCAACTCCTGCTCGAAATCCTCCTCGTCCTGCAAAGATTGCAGTGCCCGGCTGAAACCGATGGAGCGGACGGTAGCAAGCGCCATCACATACACCTGGGTTCGGTAATATTTAGCACTGATCATGAATATCACGGAAGCTTCAGGAATTATGAAATCGCGTCACAATTTGTTCCGCCGGTCAAAAGTCGGGTCTTGGCCAGATCCCGCATGGACTGGAGGTTAGCTACTCATGAACGAACCTGCGGGATTCCAGACAGCGAAAATCAACAGAACGCAACGCACCACCAACGACAGCAACGACCAAGGTGGGGGAGCTCCACGCAGCCAGGGCGCACAAGCAGACCCGTGGGGTGCACCAGCCGGTGCTACCAGCACCAGCGGCTGGGGCAACGCACCCGAAGCCGTCGACCCGCCGTTCTAAAGCCTTTTCGCCCAAACACCGGGGGAGTGTCGGCGGCCGCTCTACGATGGTCGCCGGCGCTTCCCACCAACCAAGGACTAACCATGAGGGACCAGCCCTACGCAGGACCCAGCGACACCAACGACTTCGACGAGCTCAGCCCAGACGAGGCCGCGAAACTGCTCAACTCCTATCGGCTGTTGGGGGACTGCTTTGAGCTCTCCGATGACGAGGACATGATGGGCCGTGGATGGCTCATCGAGGACTGGCGGAGCCTACTCAAAGGCCACCAGGAAAGGTTCGAGCGGGCAGAACGGGAACTGGCCGCAGCAGTGAAACTCGCACGCAATGAAGGCGGCGACTGGCACGACATCGGGGAAGCCTTGAACCTGACGGCCAACGAAGCCCGAGCCCGGTTCGAAAACCCAGCCGACCGGTAGATGAGTGAATGAGTATCTGAGTAGATGAGTAAGCGGAAACCGGCCTCCTTCACCCCGTACTTCACCCAGGACGACGCGGGCAGGGTCCGCGCTGCCTTCCTGTCCACAGGTGCCGTTGAAGGGTATGCGTCCGTGTCAGACTTAATCGAGAATGCGGTCCTGAAAGAAGTGCGCCGGCTGCAGCGCAAGTACAACGGCGGCAAGCCCTGGGAGCCGGTGCCACCAGGAGCACTGCGCACGGGCAGGCGGAACCTCACTGAGGAGAAGCACCGAACCGAATAGATTTCCTTTCGCAGGGAAAACAAGAAAGAGACGGGGTCGGGAGCTGTGTGGTGCAGCACCCGACCCCAGCTTCTACACCAGTTGAGAACATCGCCGAGGACAACATATTGACTACAAACCAGTCGAGCCCCCGTTTCATGACCATCAAGGATGTCGCTGCCGAGCTGGCCACCAGCGAATCCCAGGTCCGGGCCCTCATAGCCTCCGGTGACCTGCCGGCGATCCAGATCGGTGGCCGCGGGCAATGGCGCATCGAACGAGCCAAACTCGAGGACTACATCACCGACGGCTACACCCGCACCTCCGAAGCAATTCAACGCGGCGTGCAGCTCACCGACACCGAAGCAGACTAAGCATCGGTCCAGAACGGGTAGCGAACTCAGTGCACCCGCGCCGTGCCGGTCCGGACTCCTCCAGGGGGTTGTTGCTCTGGAGTCCAGTTCGGCATCGCTGCGCATTTCGCAGTAGGCCCTATACCGTTTGTTCTCCCTCGCCCATCACCACCCTTCGCCACAAGTCACCTGACGGCGAACCTTCCAGCCTTTCAGCCGGCTGGTCAGGAGACTGGGTAACGTATTGATGCCCCATTATGATGTGACCAGGGGCCGGCCCCGTACGTTTCCCCCATTCGGACGATCGCCGGCACCGCTTACTTAAAAGCGGGGACCGGAGCTGCGTCTGCGTCGTTGTCCTAGCTCGCCCTGACGATGGGCAGTTCGGCCCATTCGGTGGTGTAGCGGGGGGACTGATGCTTCCGACTCATGGTCCAGTCCGGCGGCTTGAGCATGCCCGCAGCACCTAGGCCGATGCTGGTGGAACCGTACTTGTCTTTGATTCTGCCCATGAGGTCCCCGATTTCACGGCGCTCGTGCACGGTGACGAACTCGTCGAAGGTGGGTTCGGCGCCGGCGGGGGAGAGCCCGGTGAGCATGACGCCCGCCCGCGCGTAGGGGATGCCTTCAATCAGTTCCCCATCGAGGGCGCCGACTGCGGCCTTTGTGAGGAGGACCGGGTCAGCGGTCGCGGTCGGCAGCTTCACCGTCACTGACGGGAAGGACGAGGCCCGCTCGTTGAAGTGGGAGGTTCCGGCGAACACGGTCATGATCTTGGCCACCTGCTTGTCACGGGCTAACCGGACGGCGGCGGACTGGGCGTAGAGGGAAAGCACCTGATGCATCTCCTCGACGCTGGTGACCGGAGTGGAGAAGGACCGGGAGAAGATGGTCTGCTTCTTATCCGCCCGGGTCGTCTCCAGCTCGATGCAAGGGATCCCGCGCAGTTCGAGCACGGTGCGTTGGACGACGACGTTGAACTTCTTCCGGATCAGGACCGGGTCCGCGTCACGCAAGTCCTTGATGGTGAAGATACCCAGGGCGTTCAGGCGCTTCCCGAGCCGGCCGGCGATGCCCCAGATCCCGGTGACCGGGACCCGGCCCATGATGGCCTCCACCTGGGTGGCCGGCATGGTGTCCAGGTCGCAGACCCCGTCCATCCACGGGTTCTGCTTGGCGATGCGGTTGGCGAACTTCGCCAGCGTTTTCGTCGGTCCGATACCCACGCAGACGGGCAGGCCGGTGTTCCTGGCGACCGTGAATCGGATGTCCCTGCCGGTCGCGACGAGCTCCTCTGGCGGGCCGTCCAGGATCAGGAAGGACTCGTCCACGCTGTACACCTCCTGCCGGTAGCTGTACCGGCCCAGGAGGGTCATAAACCGGGAACTCAGATCACCGTAGAGCTCATAGTTGCTGGAGCGTTGGATCAGTCCCCATTCCTTGGCCCGCGGCGCCAGCTTGAACCAGGGTTCACCCATCTGAATGCCGAGGGCTTTCGCCTCGGGGCTGCGGGCCACCGCGCACCCGTCATTGTTCGACAGGACCACGACGGGAACGCCCTCCAGCGAGGGGTCGAAGACCCGTTCGCAGCTGACGTAGAAGCTGTTCGCATCCACGAGGGCGAATTGGCGGGTACTCATTCGGATCGTCTTTTCCTGGCGTGCAGCCGGGCTGCAAGGGCGTGTGGTCTGGCGGTGCTCACACTAGGTGGTACCTCAGACGTAATGCAGGCAGCGGGTGACCACACCCCAAATGCTCAGATCCCCCAGTTCGGGCACCACAATGTCCGGGAAGGACGGGTTCTCCGCGGCGAGAACAACACCGCGCCGGGTGATCCTGAGCCGTTTGATGGTCAGCTCTCCATCGAGTACCGCGACCACCACGGACCCATCCAGCGGGGTGAGTGAGCGGTCCACGACGAGCTCATCGCCGTCGCTGATACCGGCCCCGCTCATACTGTCACCCGAAACCCGCACAATGAACGTGCTCGTCACGTCCTTGATCAGGTGAGCGTTCAGATCGATGCCCTTGTCGTAGTAGTCCTGCGCAGGTGATGGGAACCCAGCTGGGATGGAGACAGGCGACGACAGCACCGTGACAACCGGCGGGATCGCTCGTACCTCCCGCACATCAACAACTATGGTCATCATTTTGGGTGCTCCTAATCGAATACGTGTTCGATTAAAAGTACACCTATCCGTCGGAGGTGGAACCTGTTCCTGGTTCGAGCTGGTCGAAGGCCGCGGAGAGCTCCTCGGCACCGGGAAGGGCGTTTTTCTCGGCCGGCGGCAGGGAGTCATAGGTGTAGGTGGAGATGGCCATGGGGGAGTCCGACCGGCCCAGGGCGTAGCGGACGGTGTGTTCGTTCTTGGACCCGCAGATCAGGATGCCCACGGTGTCGTTGTGGGCGGGGCGTTTGAGTTGGTCATCGACCAGGGCGACATAGAAGTTCAGCTTCCCGGCGTATTCGGGCTGGAACTTTCCGGTCTTGAGTTCGATGACGAAATAGCGCAGCTGCTCGACGTGGAAGAACAACAGGTCGAGATAGAAGTCGTCGCCGCCGACGTCGAAGTGCACCTGCCGACCAACGAACGCGAATCCGGGACCGAGCTCGCGCAGGGTATCAACGATCCGGTCCGTCAACGCTTGTTCCAGGTCCCGTTCGGCGACTTCACCGGAGAGGCCGAGGAACTCGAACGCGTACGGGTCCTTGGCGACCTGCTGGGCCAGCTCGGAATCGGGGGAAGGAAGCTGCCGGGCGAAGTTCGACGGCGCAGCCCCGGTGCGCTGCATCGACTGGTTCATGATCATGTTCAGCAACACGTTCCGCGACCACCCATACTCCACCGCGGCAGCCGCATACCAGTCACGCTCGGCCGCAGCGTCGAGCTTGTCCAGGAGGGTGACGATGTGACCCCACGGCAATTGTGCAACAGTCTGTTGCACAATTGGCTGGTCGTCCCAAGCGGAGGCGAAAGCCCTCATGTACTGCAGGTTCCGGTACGAGAGACCCGTCATGTCCGGGAACTCCGCTCGGAGGTCATCCGCAAGACGTCGAACGACTCCTGCTCCCCACCCCTGGCGCTCTTGCTGCACACGGATTTCAGTACCGATGTGCCAGTACAACTCGATGAGCTGCGTGTTCACAGTGCGCTGGGCCTGGACACGGGCGTCACGGACCCGGACCTTCAGCGCGGCCAGTGTTTGGTTGTAGCCATCGGGAAGAACAACATCAGCAGGCGTCATACACCTCATTCTCCTGACACCCGCCGTCCTGGAACGAATCTATGCAAAGGACGACGGCAGCTGAGACGAAACCCCGGTGGGCTCCGCCGGCCCTTCAAGCCTTGAACCCGGATCGCACCGAACGAGGCTGTGCAGGCCCACCGCTTACACGAGGCGAGGAAATCCCTGTTCGGTGAGGTGGCGGGTGTTGTGCAGGCGGTCAGGCTGGTTCCTGCTGTCCACGTGCGTGCGGGACAAGCAACGAAGCGTGGGGGAGCATGGGCCGTGACAGGTGGCAGGAAGCCCTCAACGCGATGCTCACCATTCTGTTAGAGAGTCGAGCAATAAACGATGTACTCGTGCACGATGGTGCGGCGCCTCAATAGCTCTCTTGGGCACAAGGGCAACGTCGCAAAGACAGGCGTTAGAGGAAGCGCTGCGCCGCGTCTTAGCTGGGCAGAATGAGCAGTCAACTCGCAATTCGGTATGGTGCGGAGGTGGAAGATTTCGAGGAAATGGTTTTGGAGATCCGTCAGGGTGTGGAGAGGCGAGGCCTGCGCCTCATGGAAGCGGTATTCCCGGGGGAGCCGGCTGTAATTCTTTGGCATGAGACGACTTCCGTCGACGAAATCCTTGACCTGGCCCAGCACGCGTTCGCGCCATTTTTGTCCCTCACGGTTTCGCGCCTTGACCCGTCAGAACTTATAGCAACATGGAATCCGGATGACGATGCGAAACTGGAGCCTCCCGCACAGCTTCTAAACCTATGGCAGGAGCGTTCCGGACAGATTGATGGGGTTTTCCTCCAGTGGATTGCCAGTGGTGCCGTATTCCTCTACCACGCCGTGCCGTCCTGGAAGCAGGAGTTGGGGGAGCTCGAAGAAAATTGGTCCGAGGAGCAGGACGCTCAGAGTACGGATCTGTATAGGGCATCCCGGATCCGAATGACACACCTGGCCGAACAGCTCGAGCGTGAGCCTCAGTACCGGGGCGCAACGACCCACACACGCGTCTCCATTGGTAAAACTCTTCTAGAGCCGTTGCTGCAATCTAACGAAGGTGGTTACATGACCACCCTTATCCTGCGGGAGGCAAGCCGCCTCGTTCGAGATAACGCACAAGCCGAATATTCCAAGCTGATGGGGCGCATAGACGAACTGGCTAGAGAACTGCGCGCCAGCCTGCCCTGGCAGGAGGTTCACACAGTTAGAGATCGCACAGCTGTAGCGCGGAAGTTCCTTACCGAGCAGTCGAGCGGTTACGCACCGTCCACAGCCATGACCAATGAGCTGCGCAGGCTGGCAGAACAATCCAGATAACAACGGGCGCCGATGGGAGAATCTTGCCGCCTAGCCAAACCGGAAGGTGAGAAACGTTTTCCCGGTTTACTCGCCCAGGATAGTGATTTCCTTTGAGCCCGAAACTCCCGTCTTCTCATCAGTCACCGTGATTTCGTAGGTCCCGGGGGTACTGATCTGCATGTCATTGTCTGAGGCGTTGAAGAAGTCTGTTTCGTGGTTCGAACACTGTGCATAGGTTTCTGAGGGGATATTTTCAGGGCCGGTGATGTCAACGACGATGTCGCAAGTCTCACCCACTACTTCAGTGTCGTTGGCGCGCCTTCCTGACCAGCCGTAGGCCACCTTGATGTAGCCGTGGCCGTTGTGCATCTGGTATTCGTCGCCGACTGCCTTCCCATAAATGGTATTACTCACCGCTGTCTCAACAATGATCGAAGCTAACGCATCCGGTGATGGGGGAGGTGTCGTGTCAGGAGGCGAGGGTGGATCGGGCTCGTTCGATTCCTCGTCAGGCCGTTCGCCTTGGGAATTGGAGTCAGGTGGAGTGGTGGGGCCAATGCCGCCATTGGTGAAGTAGTAGTAGTCCAAGGCGAGACCTAGAGCAGCAAGGAAGACGCCTACGCCAGCTACGCCTCCTATCGCTTTCCCAAATGACTTTTTCTTGATTGGTTCGGTCATCGATTCGCTGTCATCCATCGGGCACTTCCTCGGTAGGCGCGGTAATGAGTTCCCAGCTATGAACATTGAACAACCATCCGGCCTCCTTATGGCGGACGCCACAAGGAGATTAATCGGTGTGATGTGACCTTGCTGATGTGGTCAGGAGTCCGGCACTGCGATGTTTTCTGTAGGCAAAGGGCTGGTTCGTGTTCAGGTAGGTGCGGTGAGGTGGCTGGTCAGCCCGCCACCTGTCTTCAGAAGTCGAGAACGACTATGTGAAGGAGGGCCGGCCGTATGCTCGGACAGGAACACCCGCGCTTCCTGACCATTAAGGACGTTGCGGCCGAGCTGGCAATCAACGAATCCCAGGTTCGGGCACTCCTGAGCTCCGGGGATCTGCCTGCGATCCAGATTGGCGCCGCGGGCAACGGCGCATCGAATGGGCCAAGCTCGAGGGCTACATCGCCGACGCCTACACCCGCACGGCAGCAGCCCTCCAACGCGGCATCCAGATCGGTGATGAAAGCGAAGATGAGACCGGAGGGGTATCGATGCTGTAGCTTCAGCGCTGAGAGGAAGCTAGCAAAGGAGCAACGTGAAGATTTGGCCGTGTGACAGCGCTTATCGCTGTTATGAGTGTTTTGTGTGGATGCGGTGAATCGGATCAGCCAGGAGGTCCCTTCGATTCGATTCAAGAGATGCGGACCGCAGTAATCGATGCGGGAGGTGGCTGTCCCTCAGAGAACGTTACCTCTGGGGCTGTGCTCGATTCTGAATCGATCAGATGCGCGGATGGAGTAACTATCACCGCTTACTCCGACCAACAAGAAGCCCTTGCTGGGATGCATAAATACCTAGCCGTTGACGGAGATACAGCCACACCGATCGAAATACTGACGGGTGAAAACTGGACGATCGTCGACGCAAACATGTCAGCGAGAGAATCGAAGATTCCCGTTCTTGAAGCCGCTATCGGTGGCGGTGTGGATCGCAATGCTGCAGCCGACAAACTCGATCGGTAGTTTCAAGGTACCGATGGTCTAAAGCGCTGAGTACGAGAGCTCAGCGCTCATCGTTGTCTGGGTGTGACGGCGCTGCGCCACACCCAGCCCTCCCGGTGGGATGGGGCCGATCATCGCCGCACAGACGACGTCGAAGGTCTCCGGTGCTTGACCTTCAGCCATTGCCTTTCACCACCCTGGTACTCCTGGCCGGCGCTCTTGATGACCAGTCCCTCGATCCCGGTTGGTGGCAGCGTCTGAACCAGATGGTTGCTTTGGCGAGGTCCTTGGTGACCCAATTGGCGACTAGGTATGCCGGCCCGATGACGGACCCGCTGGCGCGACCAGCACGCGGACCCTTTCGAGGAAGGCTTCAGCTGCTGCGCGGTACTGCTGGCGAATTTGATTCCTAGCTTTGATCTGACTGGCGGGAACAGTAACACTGAGCAACTGCTCGAGGCGTGTTCCTTCCGGTATCGCAGTCAGTCTGTACCCCGTCCGTGCAGCCTCATCGGGTCCACCCACAACACGGATCAGAACCCACCGTTCGGCGACTTCTTCCACCACTTCAACTAGTTGTGCGTACTCCCGCCCGTCGCGGTGACCGATAAAACCTTGCATCTCGCCTACACCCTTGGGAGTGCCAGGTACCCGAAACGCTCTTATCAGATTCGGGTCCAGGAGTGTTGCCGTTTCTGGCGGCTTGATGACGGCCCACACCTCCCGAGGGGGTACAGCCAAGTCAATTGAGGCGACAACATCAATCACTTCATCGCGCACCCGCTCAAACACCGACTACCGTCCCCCCAAGGGCTGCAAGTGGAATAGACGCCGCAGAACAGGGCGACTCCTACCAAGAAAAGCTATCTCATCGTCACAGGGCTAATCTGAGGGTAGGTCGCGATACCGCTAGTTCAAGCGTGTCCAACGCGCCGTACTTGTAGGTGTCGATTACCGTCACATCCATGTGCGAAGATCTCTTTGTGAAGATCCAAATTGCTGAATCCGCCGTGAAGCCAGCTCCCCTGAGGGAGTCGCTTGAACCAGCGCCATTGCCGACCGTTGAAGGGGGCTTTCAAACGGTCCTCGCTGACCCCCCGTGGCGCTTTGCTAACCGGACAGGGAAAGTAGCGCCAGAGCACCGACGGCTCGACCGCTACAGCACGATGGAGCTTGATGACATCAAGGCGCTGCCCGTGGCCAAGCACTGTGCTAAAAACGCGCATCTCTACCTGTGGGTGCCCAACGCGATGCTTCCGGATGGTCTAGCCGTCATGGAGGCATGGGGCTTTCGGTACATCAGTCACATCATATGGGCGAAGCGACGCAAAGACGGGGGGCCCGACGGACGCGGTGTCGGCTTCTACTTCCGCAATGTTACTGAGATTCTGCTGTTCGGCGTCAAAGGCTCTATGCGGACTCTGCCGCCGGCACGCAGTCAGGTGAACATGATTGAAAGTCGGAAGCGAGAGCACTCGCGCAAGCCTGACGAGCAGTATCCTCTTATCGAGGCCTGCTCGCCTGGGCCGTGGCTGGAGATGTTTGCCCGTCACCCGCAGCCCGGCTGGGTTGCTTGGGGTGATGAGTCGGGCGATGAAGCGCCTAGGGGTGCAGTGTCGAAGGGCTATGCCGGCGGCGCTATTGAACGCCACGGCGTAGATATCCCGGAGCTTGCAAAGTACGAGCGAATTCAGGACGTCGAAGCTGACGCATTGGCAGCGGATTTGCACGACATGTATGAACGGCTCGGATTCAGCATCAGAGACATCGCTGCCGAAACCGGATTTACCATTACGCGGGTTCGTGCCCTGCTAGACCGCGCGGGTGCCGACATACGGCCGCGCGGAGCGGTTCCGGCGTTGCAGGCGCAAGGGTAGTAACTCCTCGGAACCCGGGCACTGCTCAAGCCCAGCGTCGATTTCGCTCTCTCGGCGTCTGTAGTATCTAGGTGACGAAACACCTACCTACTACAGACGCCGTCTAGCTGGAGACAATAATGCCCATCGAATCACCGGGCGTTGTCTCGCTGACTAAGTTCTTCAAGGTCAATGAGTTCGTCGAAGTCCTCAAAACCCTCCAGCCAGGTTTGGATACGGCGGGCAGCGTTGAGGCGAAGCTTGCCGCGGCTGGGTCGATAAAGGAACTCTGGAACGATCTCTTCACATACGAACCGAAATTGGAAAAGCAAGACAGGGCCGCTGGCCAGGTTCTTCTAGATGATGAGCTGTTGCGGGCGGCCCGGAACGCCCGGCCGGATGCACATCTTCTCGTATGGTGTGCGCAATTGCTGGCTGACTCCCGCCTTGAGGTGGTGGTCCGGGAGCACTTGACTGATTCCGACGGGCGCATCATCCCGGCGATGATCAATCGCAATGAACTTCACGCCCGTCTGGTTCAACTCGCAATCACCACCCAAGATAACGCGAAGCCCACAACGAACGTTCTCAGCTACCTTGAGACCTGCAAACTTCTTGTGCTGTTGAGACATGCTGGCAGTGTTACCGGGGTCGAGCGTTTCCTGCCCACTGCCTACGCGGTGCCGGGTTTGCTGTCCCTAATCCGGGAACGCGCGAGCGCATGGAAATCATGGTTCCGACCCCAGGACGATGAAGTCCTCGACTTCGCACTATCGATTGGTGCCCATCATTGGCTCAATCTCTCGCGTAATGAGTTCCGTGCAGCAGCCGACCCGGCAGGACCAGCGACGCCGTCGGCCCCACGCGCTGCCGTGCCCGACGGGCTGTCCGAGCTGCGTGCTCAACTCGAAAGGAAGGGGCAGGTCGTCCTTCAAGGCCCTCCTGGTACCGGAAAGACCTATCTGGCGAAGGCTTACATTTCATGGGCAACAGGTGGCCGACGAGACGAAGGGCACCTGCAGCGCGTTCTTGACACCATGCCGCTCCATGAGCGAACTGTGGAAGGCGTCGCAGACGAAATCGTGCGCCGTGGCGTACCAGCCGTGTGGGAGATTGTTCAGATACATCCCAGCTACGAATACACAGACTTTGTTCGCGCGTTGGTAGCCGAGCCGGTGGCGGGAGGCGTCACTTTCACACCGAAGCATCGTGTCTTGAGCTTCATGAGCGCTCTCGGCGGAGAACTCGCTAGTCGGGGCGAAAGCACAGAGCTGATCCTCATTCTGGATGAACTGAACCGTGGGAACATTCCGGCGATCTTCGGAGAGCTCCTCTATGCGCTCGAGTATCGGAACGAGCCGGTCGCGACACCGTATTCCGTCGATGGGAATACCTCCATCATGGTGCCCAACTCGTTGCAGATCATCGGAACGATGAACACAGCGGACCGGTCCATTGCGGTGATCGACTATGCGCTCCGTCGTCGGTTCGTGTTCCTTGATGTGCCATCGACGGATGCCCCTATCGCGTCAAACCTCGGTTACAAGACTGAGCGTGCAAAGCGGATAGCGCTGCAGCTTTTCGCTATGGTCGGTGAACTAGTCAGTGAAGCAACGATCGGCATTCAAGTGGGGCCGTCCTACTTTATGCCGAATAAATCCGCTGAGAACGAGGATGAGGTCATCGCCGGCATTGCCCAAAGCCTGATTTATGAGGTCCTGCCTCTGCTCTCCGAGTACGCGCTGGAAGGCGAAGTCGAGCCTGATGCCCTGGGCAAGTTCAGGAGCGCTCTTGGACTAGTTAACCTGACGTCCGGGATCCAGCCGGAGGCAGTTATCGAGAGGCTTCTCCAATTAGACACAACTACCCGCGTATCAGAAGTGGCCGAGACTTAAGCCAATGCGGGTTGAGACCTTAAGGCTCCAAGAGTATGAAACGACTCTCGTCGATGACGAACTCGTCCAGCTTGTGGATGAGTCGTTCTGGATCGAGTTATCGGTGACTGCCACCCGCCGTCCCAAAGAGGTTGAGTGGCGGCTGAAGGCGGATGCCCTGTCCGGAATAGCCCGGTACCGAAGCGCCGACATCGATCTAACTGTGGTGATCGAGCCGAAGCTTAGAGGCGCCGATGTGCTGTTCTTGGCCGAGCACGCATACGGCCAGCGCGGCGAGGTTCTGCGTAGACCAAAGGGCGCGAGAGTGGGCATCGACAATGCTTACTCGGATCCGATTGCGGCCTTGCTGGTTTGGTATGTGGACGCCGTGGCGGACTTTGCGACCAGGTGGTTGCGCAGGAGCTACCGGACACGGGAAGTCGTTCTTCCCGGCCACGTGCGAGGCCGTTTTCTCGTCTCAAAGTACATGACGCAAAGCCTTGCAACAGCGCGCAATGCGGAAGTTCCGTGCGTGATCACCGAACGAACCATTGACACAGCAAATAACAGAGTCCTAAAAGCGGGATTGCGGGAAGTTACAAAATTGTCGTCTGCACTGGCAATCCCGGCTGCACGGAAGGCAGTCAAAGCCGCGGTCAACGCAGCACTACCCATGTTTGCTGAGGTTTCGGATACCACCATTGGCCCTAGAGAGCTGCGGGCGACCTCGACCCGAGGCTCCGAACGCCACTACGCTTCCATACTGCAGACCACGGGCGATCTGCTCGGTGGCCGGCATCTCGGGGCACAAACAGGCGCGAACCAGGTCAGCTCATTCATGTGGGCGATGCCGGCGCTGTTCCAGGAGGCATTGCGTGGAATCCTGGAAGCTTCAGAAGCTTTCACAGTGGACAAGTCCAAGCGCCCAAGCGCAATGATTTACGATGGTTCTGCCAATAGGCTGACCACGTCGAAAATCGATCCGGACTATGTGCTGCGTGCTGGGAATGACGTGATGTTGTTCGACGCTAAATATAAGGAGTCGTTGCGGATTCCCGGCAACGAAGATGATGCCCTGACTGTTGGAAACAGTGGCCCGAGGATCCGGGTTTCGCGAGGTGACGTCTACCAGATGGCAGCCTACCGACAGCAACCGCTGTGGCTAGGTGCTAGAACAGCCTTGGTCTATCCCATCGTCCTGGCTAAGGGACAGGCGCTTCCCAAGTCTTACGCAGTGCGGGGAATCGGGGCGCCCATTCGCCTGCACTTCATGGACGTTGGCCCGAATGCACGGGACAACTTGGCGAGTTTCCGCGAACGCATAACCCCGGCGGCAACCCCGAGCTAACAGCCCGGCCGGTAGACCTATTGCCTCAATGGGCCCTCCTCCACATCGTCCGCGCGCGTCGCGGTTACCGCGAGTCGCCCCAAGCTACTGTGCACTCAGGAGGGTAACCTCGCATCCCAGCCCACATTGGCCTGCGGTTCCTCAGGGGCCATCAGCTATGCAGCTTGGCGCACAATTTCAGTACACGTCGAATCGACCGTGTTCGCGTAAGTGCTCCACGACCAAGCGGGCCATTTCGTGTTGTTCCAGCGACGGATGGGCTCGGACGAGGGCATCCACCTCCCTTAGCGGATCGTCTGCCAGATACTGAAGGCATATGAGGAGTCTGACGGCTGCTTGTACCCGCCCTGTCTCTGCAGCAGCACGAACCGCCAAGGGTAACTTCGAGCATAACTCGGGATCGACGACCATAATCGACCAGAGGCTCTGGCCGATACCGCCACGCTGCCAGTCTGACCCTGCATCATCGAAGGTTTCGACGGCATGTACTAGTTCCGCCAACTCGTCGGGCGACCACCTGAACGAAGCTTGGATGGACTTTTCAACCACTGGGGAAATCCAGTTCTGCTTGGTCCAGAAGATATCCGGATGTGGAGTCGCGTGTGCCAGAACACTGATCCCGTCATACAGACTGCGCCCCGCCAGGGAAGTCAATACTCGGCGCAAGAGGATCAAAGGACGTGGGTCACGGCGGCCCAGTGTCCAGCAATTGAACACCCCCTGGCGGCGAATTTCATCGTCGAAATCGAGTAGCAGCAAGTAAGCAGAATCAGCGGTGGCGGTCAGGTAGGCCTCTGTGCGGGTGATGAAGTAGTCAAAGCTGTCGTCGCTTAAGACCTCCTCAAGGACGATCTCCGACAGATTGTCGTTCTGCTCTGAAACCTTGAAGCCTGAGGATTCCGTTAAGACACGGCTACGAGCTGCTTCCGTCAGATTTATCCAGCGGATGATTCCGCTATCGGGATCATGCACCATTCCGACAATCGGTACGGTGGATGCGCGCCAGTAGGCCCAGTCCACTTTCGTGGCAGGAATGATCCACTGGCCACGTCGAAAGAAGGTCCGGCCTCCCTTAACCTGAACGCCAATAATGCCGCCCGTAATGGCAGAGTCGCGAGTGATGTCGACATTGAGGTCCCGACCGTAGTCGCTCCTTCCGTCCACTTCGTCCACCACTAGGCCATGGCGCTCGAGTAGTCCCCGCACAGCGTTGATGCCGTCTCGTTCGGAGCGATGCCCAACGCGCAGCTTTTTTCTTGTGGATGATTCACTAGTCACGGGCAAAACCTTACGGCCCTGGTGTGGCCTGATGAGCCGGATCCCGATTGGTGCTGACGCCCGGGCTAAGCAACGTATGGAACTAAGACGAGCTGTGACTGCGGCGCGGAGAGGGTCAGTCCTGAAAAACCAAACGACGCTTAGAGACGACAGACCACATATCTTGGCCTTTCCCCCTGCACATAGGACATCATGACGATATGGCGAAGCGGACAAAAAAACACTATCTGGGGGACGTCGGAGAAGCATCAGTGATTCGAAGGATGCTAGATACGGGAGCAAGTTTAAATTCTCTGTCAGCTTCCGACTATGGGTGGGATCTACATATTCATCTTCCCTGCGAACCCTTCCGTATCCCGCTAGACAGGACTTGCATCAGGGATTCCTGGACAATGTCTGGCCGGACCGCACACATCCAAGTGAAGAACTGGGTGTCGGATCCTACGGTAGTCATCGGGACTTTGAGAGGCTGGGTTTCAAGCGGAGCGTCGGGAATTCCGACGTTTGTCGTGATTCCTCGCTCCGATGACCCTGGTGAGTGGAAGTATCTCGGCCCAGGAGAGCTCGATGAGCTTCTAGGAAAGAACTCGTCCTTAGACGACGATTATTCGGTCTCCATGGTAAATAGTCTTCCGTTTCCCGATTCGGTGCTTCACCACCTACTCGATCTATGGACTTGGAACCCGCGAATGACGCTTGTGGGGCGCTTCGATAAAGTCATGACGATGCGGCCGGGACCAGACCGCTTAAAGTCCACTTATGACGCAGCGGTGGACCTCGCAGCCCTGCTGTTGACAGCTTGGGTGGCAGATCACGACCCTCTAGTCGGTATCGGTGACGGAGATGAGATACCAGGGTGGTTGGACGAATTTGCGGACGCTGCTAGCGGAGTGCTTCACCCCAATGAATCTCAGAAGGAACAGCGAGACGCCTTCCGCTGCGATCTCGAAGTGTTTACTCAAGGCGACCGGAAAACTGCAGGGTATTTTTACTTAGAAGAAAGAGCAGGTCAGGTCCGGCGCAATGCGTACTCTCACCTTTACACCGCCTCTTGGGAACGCGATGCAGCTTATGCGGATGCCCTTGAGAAATTGACAACCATCTGTGCCTTTTTGGTTCGTACCCCATGAAATATGCATTCTGTTACGTGTCCGCGGTGTTGCAGTCAGCACCCGACAAGCCAGTTCGTTTCTTCCGATCAGGTCAGCTGAGTCTTGTTTCCCATCGGATATGAGACACCGTTCTCAACTCACTGCTTGACCGGGTTTTTCCGGAGCTTCGGTATCCAGAGAGACGGAAGGGCGTTGGCATCCTTCAATGCATTGAGAACATCGGTTGTAGTAATGACATTCGATCCTCGCGCTCGGAGTGCATGCCAGGCCTTCGTATGCGCATCGAAGACCTCGAGAACTTGCTGAGGCGTTACAAGGTAGACGTGGTCTTCAGCTATGGCGCGAGCCGACGGGTGAACGCGTTTCTGTGACGTGACTAGGAAGACCACAGAGTCGCTAGGTGCAGATTCACCTCGTGAGCTGGCTATGTAGCGAAGGTGCGATCCTGCCTGCCGTACGTCCTTTGCGCCAAGCTCTCCCTCTGGCAACGACTCACTCTTTGCCTCCCAGCCTACCCATGAATTGGTTGAGAATATCCAAGATGCATCAGGAGCTGAGGATGCCCCGTGGTTGCCATCGCTTTCTGCTCCAGCCAGCACGCCAAGATGGACCAGCGCTTCCTCATAAGGAGTCGCTTCTGTAGCCAGCAGTTGGCTTCGAATTCGAGCAATCTCGTTCGCAAACGAATTTGGTCGTGCAACCTGGGTAAATGATTGCAAGATGTTCGCGGCTGCTACTTCGTCAACCGCATCGACGTCTTCAGCTGGTGTGCCAGTCTCGAAGTCATGATCCGCAGGTGCGTGTAAGTAGGACATCCAGAGCGTTCCACGACCGGATGAGCGGCACGCCCTGTAGTAGTCCATGCTCGTCTCCCTGAGGCCCGCGTCCTGTCGCTTTTCGGCCAAGACTAGGGACCAGCAGGCAGCCAGATAGTTCCAGAACGACGCGTATCGCTGAGGGGCCCTGCCCCCAGTAAGGCTATCAACCACCTTCCTTGCGTGTTCGAGAGCGCGACCCCAATCGCCTTGCCAAGCGGCTTGGGATGCAGCGACTTCGTCCTTAGACGCGGCGCTCAACTGAGCAGTCCCCGGGGGGTGAACAACGGTGGCCTCATCCCTCCGGTCTGCTAAATCACTCTCCACCTCTGCCCACATATCGCCCTGTGCAAGGAACGCGTTGAAGTTGTCCTTCATCTCGTCAGAATCGATTCCTAAACTGTTCTCAAGCCCAAAGGAAACTTCGGCGTTGAGCTCAGCACGCATAGCATTCCGAACATCCAATCGTGTGCAGAATGAACTTAGATCATCACCCAGCATAAGAACGGCGGCGTAATCGTCTTCGTTACGCGTGGCCCTACCTGCTCCCTGAACTATTCGTGAACGAATACGTTCTTGCAGTACGTCCAGAGCCCCAAGAGAACCGACCAGAAAGCGTTCTTGCAGATCACCCCTCGACGGTAGTCCGTCAATTACGACGAGCCTGCAGTCATCATCAGGGAGGTCGAGCCCGTCATAACGATTGGTGAGAACTAGCGCCGCATCCTGCTGACTGGTGAATGACGAGACGTTGTCCTCAATGTCTTTTGCGTGGACGATCGAAAGGGAGTCCCCTACCCATTCCTCGAAGTCTTCACCAGTCCGTCGATCAGGAGTAAGGACAACAGACCGTCCTACCTGCTTGGTCAGCGCTACTATCCAGGCGGCTAGATCTGTCTTGTCGCGAGCGAAGTCCGTTGTGAGTTCCGGGAACATGAAAAACCGGCGTCCAGTCCCGCGTTTGGCCCACTCCGGGGGTGTGGGGATCCGAGAAATCTTAGTCCTGCCAAAGCTGCGTTCAAGTTCACCACCTTCTCCAAGAGTCGCGCTCATATATAAGCGCTGTTTCGGGCTATCGAAGGCGGTATGAGCATGGGTTGGTGGTATGAAGGGCCGAATTTGTAGACTTCGGTAGGACGCAAACACGAGACACTGCCCGAGATGGCCCTCAAGCATCTTCAGAGCGTATACAGCGTCTGTATTAATCTCGGTTTCTCCCTGAGCCGCTTTCAGTGCTTGCTCGAGAGCGGCCGCAGCGGACATGACACCCACAGGAGAGGCTAGGTAGACGTCCGAAGCAAATTGGCCGGCGGCGGTGTCTTGCTGCAGACGACCGAGGACCAACGGATCAAAGGAGTCTTTTAGGACACGAAGGACTTCGTGGTAGGCCGTCTCTTTGCGTTCAAGGTTTATGGACCACGGGTTAGATACATAGCTGTCAGCTGCGTGAGCGTCGTCGACGATCATGTATTGGGAGTCCACGAGGGCGGGATTGCTGTTGAAGACGTGTGATCCAACAGAGACTGCGATTGCGCTGGCTGACGAGTAACGCGCCCTATCTGCGGAGTTCCACTGTGCTACCGGCCCGATAAGCAGTACCGCGGGCAACCCGTAGCTGAGGAGTTGCGCATGGCACTGCCTAGCTAGCTGTTTCGTCGGGCATAGGTATGTGACCCGGCGACCACGAACGGAGCGTTCAAACTCTCCGATTAGTCCGGCGATGAGCGTCTTTCCGGCGCCGGTAGGCAGTTCGATAGCAACATCGCTTGCGTCCTGATGCTTGTCAGTCCAGGCAGTGAGTACAGATTCCTGGTGTGGCCAGAGCTCTTGTAAGTCTTGTCTGCCGACGCGGGTGTTTTCAAAAATCGCCTTCGGCGTGCTCAACGCTGCTGCGCTACTATTCCGCGTCCTGAAAGCCACTAGCCGCCCCTTCGGTTATGTCCCATCTTCTCCTCCAAGCATCGCTCAGGTGAAGGGAGAGGTTACGACAGTAGGCAGAAATGAGCGATCGTGTCGGTGTGTTGCGCCTAGGTAGATGTCATGAGACTCGAAGATTCCGTCGAGTCAGGGCGAGACCCTTGAATAAACTCAGCTGATATTGCATCAGCCTGTGTAGGTCTCTGGGACACGTCTGGCCGGTCTCTGTTCCTCTTCTGCCCTGTAAACGAGGGGTGGCATAAACGACCGGTTCTGACCCGCTTCTTATGGAGCATCGAACAGCGGCGAGTTCCGGAGGCACAGATCAAGTGCGAAACCTCTGCAATGACGATTCCGCACCAGAACGGGATCTGACACTTCCGTCGATCGTTGATCGACGGTGCCAATGGATACGACTGACTTTCAATCCAGCGTTCCGTGCGAACTGCCGGGTCGGTCGATGTCATCCTTTGGACTGAGTGCCTCGTGAGGGGCCGTGAATAGACTCGAAGGATCATCTGACGGCACTTCATTGGGGAATTGGCCATGAGCGAAGCACTTGTCCATATCGACGGTTTTCGAATGGATTTCGGTGACAAAACCGTCATCCGGGATCTGTCCTTCGACGTGAGCCGGGGCGAGACGTTCGGCTTCCTTGGCAGTAACGGCTCGGGCAAGACCACGACCATCCGTGCGCTGCTGGGCATCTACCAGCCGACCGCAGGGATCCTCCATATCGGAGGGCGGCCGTTCCGGCCCGAGGACGGAGGACGCCTAGGGTATTTGCCGGAGGAACGCGGCCTCTACAAGAAGGAAAAGGTCATCGATGTGATGAACTACTTCGGCCGGCTCAAAGGCCTCGATGCCGGCGCCGCCAAACGCTGGTCTCTCGAGTATCTGGAGCGCGTTGCCCTGGCGGACAAGGCCGGCGTGCAGCTCGATAAGCTCTCCGGTGGACAGCAGCAGAAGGTCCAGCTCGGCGTGACCATCATGAACGAACCCGAACTGCTCATTCTGGACGAGCCGACCAAGGGCTTCGACCCGGTCAACCGGCGCCTGCTGATGGACATCATCGGCGAGCAAAAGACCAAGGGTGCGACCGTGGTCATGGTCACCCACCAGATGGAAGAAGTTGAACGGCTCTGTGACCGGGTCATCCTGCTCAAGAACGGAACCTCTGAGGCGTACGGCACCATCGATGAGGTTCAGAACCAGTTCGGCGGCCGCGTCATCCGGCTCAAGCATTCCGGCCAGGTCCCGGCATCGCCGCGATACACGCTCGCTGTGAGCGAGACGAACTACTCCGAACTGTCCATCGCCGATGATGCCGACGAAACGGACATCCTGAAAGAACTGATCGCCGGGGGAGTGGCAGTGCGATCCTTCACGACGACCAAGGTTTCGTTGGAGGAGATTTTCATCCGCGTTTACGGCGCCGAGAATGAGGCTTCCACCAGTGACTACGAGATGGCAGAGGCATAACAGGCATGGCACAGCACAACCTCGGCACCGTCGTCAGCTTCGAGTTCGTCCGCACGATCAGCAAGAAGCGTTTCTGGGTCGGCACTTTGTCGGTGCCGTTGATCATGGCCGTCGTCTTCGGTCTAATCTTCATCAGCAACAGTGCTACCGCGTCCGCCGCCGACGCCCAGGAAAGCGCTGAGTTCTCCATCTCCTACACGGACGCCTCCGGGCTCATCACACCGGAGCAGGCCGCTGCTTTCGGGGCCGAGGAGGCAGCCTCGCCGGAGGAGGGCGTCAATGCCGTTCAGACCGGGGCCGTGGATGCGTTCTTCGACTTCCCGGCCGACCCTGCTAGCTCAGACATCAAGGTCTACGGGGCGGACCAGGGATTGTTCGAGAACAACAAGTACTCCGCCGTCGCCGAAGCCATGCTGACCCAGGCCGTCAATACACAGATCGGCTCACCCGATTTGGTTACCCTGGCTGCCGGCGATGCGTCCATCGCCCTCACTACGTACCAGGACGGCAAGGAAACCGGCGGGTTCAACGCCGTCATCCCGCCGCTGATGTTCCTGGTCATCTTCTACGGTCTCATCATCCTTCTCGCCGGACAGATGCTCAGCTCCACCCTCGAGGAAAAGGAAAACAGGGTCACCGAGATGATCCTGACCACCCTGAAGCCGACAACGCTGATCAGTGGCAAAGTCCTGGCCCTCTTTGGCATCGGGTTGGTTCAGATGGTCATTTTCGCCTCACCCATCGTCATCGGATACCTCTTCTTCCGTGAACAGATCAGCATCCCCGAACTCGATCTCGCGGCCCTGGTCTTCGAGCCTGTCCCGATGATCATCGGATTCCTGCTCCTGATCGGCGGGTTCGCGCTGTTCACTACGACGCTCGTCGCCATCGGAGCAGTCATGCCCACCGCGAAGGAAGCCGGAAACTTCATGGGCGTGATGATGGCCCTGATCTTCGTCCCGTTCTATGCGATCTCGCTGATCTTCTCCAACCCGCAGGCACTCATCGTCCAGATCTTCACGTACTTCCCGTTCTCCTCTCCGGTCACCGCGATGCTCCGCAACGCCCTCGGATCCTTGAGCGTGGCCGAAGCCTCGATCGTCATCGCCATCCTGTTCATCGGGGCGGTGCTGATGTTCTTTCTCGCGGTCCGGCTCTTCCAGTACGGGTCCATCTCCTACACCTCCAAGGTGAACATTAGAACCGCCCTGCGCAGCGGCCGCCGCACACCGGAAGCGGTATCGAACGCGGCGAGTTGACGCCGACGAAGATTACCTGGCCTTGCTCTTGCGCGCAGGGTGACGGCGGGATGGCCCTCGGAGTGTGACGAGTTTGCGCAACTTTCAGGGATTGGAAGGCTCAGGTAGTCGCCGACGAATGTAGAAGCAGTCTGGGAAACGCGTTGTTGCGGCATGCCAGCCATCTTTACTGGACAGCAAGGACTGGGGGAAGAAGACCGAGACCCGCTTGACTTCCCAAGCCTGGTCGTCACGCTCGAGCACGTGTTCGCCGTGTAAGGACTGGACCGGCCGCCACATCAACCCCGCCACCATCCATACCCTGGCCACCGGTGACTGGATCCGCAAAGGCCAACCTCTCTGCCTCCTCGGGGACTCCGGCACCGACTCCCACCGTCTCGCCCACACCCTCGCCCACCAAACGAGGTGATTGAGTCGGAGCCTCGTCGACAAGCGACAACGATGCTCGTCAGCGCGCCCTTTCATAGCCAATGGTTTGGGACATCGTTGGCGGACTGCCGACTTGATGCTTTACGATCAAGTCATGCATTTGTACTTCCTGTGACGGCTGAGTAGGGCCTTCCGCGCTCGATGAGTAACTCCGAGGCTGCGGCGGCTGCTCGTTCTTGACCCCCGCGTGGGTCGCCGTCATTCGCGCTCTCCGGGCTTTGGGCTCGTGGTGCGTCGTCACGAAGGATACAAATGCTCACCTCTACCAACCCTTATTCGGCGCGCCACCGAGCGCAGCTCATCGCCTCCGATGTTTCTGTAATGCGCGGGGCAACATCTGTTCTGAACCACGTAAACCTCGTCGTGACTCCCGCTTCGCGTATCGCGATCGTGGGCGAGAACGGCCGCGGCAAATCGACCCTCCTTCATGTACTCGCTGGCACCCTGGTTCCAGAGACTGGCTCCGTGCAGCGCATCGGCACCTTAGGAGTCGCGGAACAGGAAATGACCGCAAGTGACGACCGAACCGTGGGCCAAGCTGTGGCTGAAGCGATCGCCGAGCCACTGGCGGCGCTGGCGGCCCTGGACGCGGCCACCCTTGCCCTCTCGGACGGAATGACCGGTGCAGACGAGCGGTACGTGGCAGCGTTGGAACAAGCAGAATTACTTCACGCTTGGGATGCCGAGCGGCGCGTGCAGATCGCACTCGAAGCCCTTGATGCGGAGACCAACCCGGCGCGGTTCCTCGGCGACCTTTCCGTAGGCCAGCGGTATCGGGTGCGGCTAGCGTGCCTTTTGGGGGCCGATGATGATTTCCTGCTGCTCGATGAACCCACCAACCATCTCGATCGAAGCGGACTCGAGTTTCTGAGCGCCCAGCTCCGATCGCGTAGCGGCGGCGTCGTGGTCGTGACGCATGATCGGGCACTGCTGTCGGAGGTTGCCGAGACCATCGTCGACCTCGACCCGACGCCAGATGATCGCCCGCGCATCTATGGCAACGGCTATGCCAACTACATCAAGGGTCGACTGGCCGAGCGTGAACGCTGGGAACAAGAGTACGAGCACCAACAAGCCGAACACACTCGACTGCAAGACAGCCTTAACGCGGCGCAGAACCGACTCGTCTCGGGCTGGCGGCCGGAAAAGGGCACCAACAAACATGGGCGAGCTACCCGTGCGGGGGGCCTCGTGCAAAGCGTGCATCGGCGTCAGGAACAGCTCGAAGCGCACGCGCTGAGCGTGCCGGAACCACCACAGCACTTCCGCTTCCCAGAGCTCCCGACAAGAACCGGCGCGGTCCTCCTCAGCGTCGATCACGTCAGTGTTGCTGAGCGCCTGACGAACCCGGTGTCGCTCTCACTCTCGCACCGCGGAGGCCTCGTCGTGACCGGTGCGAATGGTGCCGGAAAGTCGACGTTGTTAGCGGTAATCGCTGGTGAACTGCAACCGGACACAGGCTCGATACGAATACCTCAGAGCACGCGTCTAGGCTTCCTGCGCCAAGAATCCGCACTACCCCTGAACCTGAGGGCGAGTGAGTTATACGCCGCGCACGTCGCCGCCCTTGTCGCCTCGGGTACGTTACAACCCGCTGAAACGGTAGGGCTTTCCCAGCTCGGCATCCTGCGCCCCCGTGACTCCAGCAAGCGGGTGGGCGAAATGTCGACAGGCCAACAGCGTCGCCTCGATCTAGCATTGGTACTCGCGACGAAACCGCACGTGCTCCTCCTCGATGAACCCACCAACCACCTCTCGATAGCGCTTGTCAATGAACTCACCGACGCGCTCGGTGCTACCCAGGCGGCGGTTGTTCTGTCGACGCATGATCGGCAGCTTCTTCGCGATGTCGACGACTGGCCCCAACTCCGGCTGGCCGCGGCGACGGGAAGTGAGGCGACGGTATGAGCCCGAAGAAAGTATGTGCGCGCTCAGGCCGCTCGTAATGGGCCGTCACAGGCAGTGGTGGGGAGGCCATGGTCAAACCCTCTCGCAGATGAACCCAGGCGTCTCAGCAAATTCATATTTTTCCGCCATGGTGCTGCGGAGGGCGATAGTCTCTGTTCCATCCGGTGTCAGCAGTTTTACGAGGGGGATGGATGAGTAGGACGTACCGGCTGGAGCCGGATGAGTCTTTTCCTGACGACCTCACCTTGCTGAGCGATACAGAACTGGAAGTGCTCAACAGTCGACTGCACCGTGAATTGGACGAGGAATACGCACACATAGATACGCAGATGGAGACTCAGAGCAGGCTGGACGAGGTCAACGAGGAACTGAATCGACGAGACGCCATATCAACCTCGCACGAACGGTACTCATGAGGAATGACTCGAACATGACTTGAGATTCACCTTTGGGGCTACTTGTAGTGCCGCTCCTTCTTGGAAGGGCCCTTGATATCCGCGGCAATATTCAAGAGCTCAGCGGATCCGATCCCATGACCGGCTCCCCAGTAATGGATCAGTCGTTCCTGGAGAGCAGCAGCAAGCGTTTCACGCGAGACGGAACCAGCGGTTGGCGCGACATCACGGGCCGCGCGGGTTAGTGCTTCACATAGACTGCCGCACTCGTGCAGCTCATCCATCTTGCCTCCTCCTGCTCCTGTAGCGGCGGAAAGCCGAGAGTTTGCCTCAAGCTGCCGCGCGTTCACCGGCATTTCGGCTTTCCAACGAGTAGGGCACACCATCAGGATGCCATCATCGGCGGACGCACGAGCTATGGAAACGACACCAGCACCGTCAAGGGTAACCGGTGAACGTCCCCGACCAGCTACGTCCTCCACTGAGTTCAACCCGGGACCGAGGTATCAGCAGCATCTTCGCAGGCGGCGCCCTTACCGGTGAGTGCATTGTGGTCATCCGTGACCATGAATGCGCGCCGCCTTGTGGTTCCGGCAAGGAAGGATCTAACCCGGTATTTCCCCGCCCTGGTAGAGGCCGCCGGAGGCTAGATGCCGTTCAGTCGGCATCGCAGTTCGATCAGTGACCCGCCCGTTCATAAAAGCGATCCACCAATCCAGTCATGTACTGCTCGGTGATCGTGGAGGAAACCTCAAGGTACGCAGCGGATAGTGAGGACTGCCGGTGAGCTGACCCGAAACTTCAGCTCCAACCTGGCGGGGCACTCAAGCCCCGGGTGGAGCCGTGCCGGTTCGCCCCAACACGTGCGGCTCCACCCACTGACGAGCAGTAACCTCCACCCACTGACGAGCAGTAACCTCTACCCGCTGAGGACAATCATCTGATGGCCCTCCGATCCAGGCGAGTTAGGAGCCGCCTCGCGGTTGCTTGGTCCTTCGCATCCGTCCCCCAGCGAGGATTGTCCAACTCCGGCATCAGTCACCGTCGCATTGATCCTGGCGTTCTCGCCGTAGCGGGGATCGCAATCCGAGTCCTGTGCTTCGATGGTCACCGTCTCGCCGATTCCCGCACTCGACGGACTCAAGGAGTAGGGCGGCGGCATACAGGGCGCGCGTGATCTTTGGTCGGACTGCCTCTGTCTTCTTCAGCTGGTTTTCGCTCCGGGGCCGAGGATAACGGTTGTGCCGGAAATTCGGTCGTAAGGTGTCCGGCCCGTGCCGAAAAATAGTGACGCCACGTAAGCGGCCGGCAATACGTAGGCAAACGCCGTGCCCGCCCAAATCGAGGGAGGTACACTGCCATCCGCGCTCGAGGCGACGATACCGTAGACGGCAGCATGCCCAATCGTCCATGGCGCGGCTACCTTCATGGTGTTCCGAACGAGCGCGCGTCGAAACGAAAGACGAAGGCCTGTGCGTGAGTTCATGACGAGGAGGTGGCGCGAGTGTTTGCCGATCGATGCCTGCCGCGCTGACGATTCAAGCCCGGCTAGCGTGAGAGTAACGGGGACCACAAGGACGAGTGTCGCGATGATGTTGAGGGCCACGAACGTGAGTCCGTCGGTGATCCCGGCCAGTCGGAGCGGTATACCGACCGCAGCGAGGAGCGCAGCCCATGCGAGTATGCAGATCCAGTCGATCACCCAAGCAAGTAATCGGTTCCACGGTTGCGGGTGCACTCTCCGGATTTTAGCAACCGATTCAGCGCGCACTCTCGTTCGGTACTTGGCGCGCCGGAATCGCCGGTTAGCGGTAGCACCTCCTCTCGGCCGGTCCGGCATGGGAATCAAGCTAGTAGAGGCGCAATGCAGAGAATCGGACATCAGCTGGCCCCGGAAGCCGAACCGCAGGAGAGCGCTGAAATACATGATCCGTGCGGCTGCGCAGATCGGATTGATCATTGCTGCGACCACGATGCTGGATCGTAGGACGCTTGGGGGCTTATTGCCTGTTGGCGTCAATTTCGCGCACATGTACGCGAACGAGATCTTCGACCAAGCGGCTGGGCAGGGTCTTGTCCAGCGTGAATTGGATCGCGTGTTCGGTGGTCTTGTAGTGCTTGAGCTGGCCCTTCAGCTCCTCGATCGCCCGTGAGGAGGGGTAGAAGCTCATATGCTTTTTGGATGCGGTGAAGTACACCAGTGCCCGGTTTTTATATTTGAGAGTCGGCATCCCATAACTTATGGTCTCTTCGGTGTCCGGCACGAGTTGTGTTACAAGCGCGCGGATCCGTTCGAGTTCTGCTCGGTACGCGGGGTCGAGCGCATTGAGATACTCTTCGACGCTCTTCGCTTTTGCACCCATAACCCTGAGCTTAGCGCTGGCCACCTCCGCTTCGCTCGGACTCCGGTTCGGCAGAACCGCGGCGTCGGATAGGCGGCGGGTGTACATGCGACAAATCGGGTTGCCGAACGGAGGGGGCATGGCAGCGAAGTGCTGAGTCCGCGTTTCGGCCCACTCTGGTAGCGCGTTGAACCCGCCCGGTAAAGCGATCCTATTCCGTGCCCCATACGGGCACCGCTCGGGGCATCTGTAACCCGAGGAGGGATGGGAAAGCCGCGCTACGTCGCGTCAACCATCCCGCGATAGCTTCCTTCGCTGTGTATCCTATGCAGATCTAAGGGCGTGTGTGCTCGGCGTGCAGCCGAGCGGCCTGGGAATCTGTTGCGTTGGGGTACACCCATACGCAACGGGGCCGTTCTACTGGCTGAGTTGTAACTGTTAGCCATGGATGGCGGTTCCAGAGTTTCAGGCGCGCTGATCCTGATCGGCATGCCAGCCATCGAGAATTCAGCTGCTGCCCCGGCTCTACAGCAGAGTCGGGGCAGCCCATGGATACCGCCCCCTCGCACACGAAGAACTACGCTTCGTGCTCCAAAGACGGTGGTGCAACCTCGGCCACACACTGGACCCGGACTACTTCACCTGACGTCCGAGCCCTTGCAGCAATAGCCCGCATCCTTGTGCCGTAGGGCCAGCCCAGCTACTTAGTCTCACTCCGAGTGATATCCATCAGATGAAGACTCCACTTGGCCCAATGGTTGCGTAATCGCTGTGTGAACGAGGGCTTCGTGTGGTTTGGGGATTATTTGTTGAGGTTGGCCAGGCGCTGCGGGCTGAGGAGTTCGGTGAGCTGCTCGGCGGTGAGCAGCCCATGTTCGAGCACGAGCTCCGCGACCCCCTTGCCGGTGGCGAGGGCTTCCTGGGCGATGGCCGTGGCGGTGGTGTAGCCGAGGTGCGGGTTGAGGGCGGTGACCAGGCCGATGGACTGTTCCACCGTGAGGCGGAGGTGTTCGCTGTTGGCGGTGATGTCCCGGACGCAGCGGGCCGTGAGGGTGCGGCAAGCGGCTTCCAGGTGGGAAATGCTCTTGTGGAGGCTGTGGACGATGACGGGTTCGAAGGCGTTGAGTTGGAGTTGTCCGGCTTCTGCGGCCATGGTGATAGTAATGTCATTGCCGATGACTTCGTAAGCCACCTGAGAAACCACTTCCGGGATCACCGGGTTGATTTTGCCGGGCATGATGGAGGACCCGGACTGAACTGCCGGCAGGTTGATTTCGCCGAAGCCGGCGCGTGGGCCGGAGGAGAGCAGGCGAAGGTCATTGCAGATTTTGGAGAGCTTCACGGCCACGCGCTTGAGGACGCCGGATAGGTGGACGAAGGCGCCTACATCTTGGGTGGCCTCGATCAGGTCGACGGCGGTTATCAGGGGAAGCCCAGTGATCGAGGCGAGGTGTCGACAGGCTGTTTCCGCATAGCCGGTTGGGGCGTTCAAGCCTGTGCCGATTGCAGTAGCGCCGAGATTGATTTCATGAATCAGCAGTTCGGCTTCGGAGAGGCGCAGCCGGTCCTCTCCGATGGTGATGGCGTAGGTGCTGAATTCTTGTCCCAGGGTCATGGGCACGGCGTCCTGCAGTTGGGTGCGGCCCATTTTGACTACAGTACGAAACTCGAGTGCCTTTGAAGCGCACGCTTCCTCAAGTTCGCTCAGCGCCTCCAACAGTTCGCGGGCGGCAAAGATGGTGCCCAGCTTCACTGCGGTGGGGTACACGTCGTTGGTGGATTGGGATAGGTTCACGTGGTCGTTGGGGTGCAGACGAGCGTAGTCGCCCTTGGGGTGGCCCAGGATTTCTAGCGCGCGGTTGGCGATGACCTCGTTGGCGTTCATGTTCGACGACGTTCCGGCACCGCCCTGGATGACGTCCACAACAAACTGGTCGGCTAGCCGGCCGTCCAGGATGTCCTGGCAGGCCTGCTCAATAGCTTCAGAGCGTTCCACGTCGAGGAGCCCGAGCTCGCGGTTTGTGCGGGCCGCTGCGAGTTTCACTGCAGCGAGGCCGCGGACCAGGTGGATGTTCGATGACAGTTTCTGACCGGTGATAGGAAAGTTCTCCACTGCCCGGAGCGTGTGTACTCCCCAGTACGCAGTGGCGGGGATGTCACGGTCGCCTAGGAGGTCATGCTCGGAGCGGAAGCCCGCGGTGCTATCGATGATAGTCATAGATCCTTACAAGGTTTCTCTTACGGGTTTTCGACAGGAAATTGGTGGCCTACAGCATTCCGGGCGTATGGTCCCCGCCCATCACCGGGGTGGTTGCGATGCCGGAGAGCGGTGCGGTTTCACTGCGTGTAGGCGGGTAGGCAGTATCTAAACGGAAACAGAATTGCGCTTGATTATAGTTTCGGCGTGCGGGGGAGCAGCCACAGATCCCCGGCGGATTAACTGGGCGTGGAAGTCGAACTCCGCGCTGAACTGTTCCCCGCGCATACGGTGAATGAGGGTAGTTGCCACGGCGACACCGAGCTCGTACACGGGCTGGGAGACGACGGTGAGAGGAGGGGTGAGAAGTCTCGTCCAGGGAAGATCGTCGAACATTACGAAGGAGAGATCCGCCGGGATGGTGAGGCCGGCGTTCGCTATTTCTTCCAGTGCGCTCAGGGCGATTACGCTGTCGGAGGCCATGATCGCGGTCGCGCCGAACGGCGGGGCCAGCAGCTCCTGGACAATTTCATGAATGCTCTCGTCCGTGCCTGCGTTCAAGCGGACTAAGGAGGCGGGAAACTCCTTGCCTGCCTCTTTGAAGGCGCGCCTCATGCCTCCCAGTCGTTGGGCAACTGGGGTTGAGCCGAGAGTCTTTTCACTTCCATATCGGTCTGAACGGGCCTTGAGAGTTGAGATGTAGGCAATGCGCTCGTGTCCCTGTTCGAGCAACAGTTGCGCCGCCTCGAAGGACGCTTGCTCGGATGCCGTTGCGATCACATCCACCTCCAGGCCATCCACCGCCCTGTCGAGCAGGACAAGGGGTCGTCCGGAATCGACAACCGCGCGTAGATGGGCATTGTCATCGGACAGCACCGGCGCGATGATGTAGCCGTCTACTCGCTTGTCCTGCAGGACCCGTACTGCCTCCTGCTCCGCCTTGACGTCCTCGCCGGTGTTGATCAGCAGGACGTCATACCCGGCGGGCTGGGCGGTGTCCGAGATGGCTCTCATGGCCAAGCTGAAGTATGGATTCTGAATGTCACCGACCACCACGCCGATGGTGTGGGACCGCCCGGTGTTCATACTGCGGGCCAGCATGTTCGGGTGGTAGCCCAGTTGCTCCGCTACCTTCAGGACCCTCGATCGAACATCGCTACTCACGGCCCCGTACCCACCCAGCGCTCGCGCCGCCTGTGCCTTCGACACTTTCGCGACGGCTGCTACGTCCGCGACCGTCGTCTCGCGGCGGATTGGACTGGTGCTCATTGGTGAACCTATCTCTGAGAAATTACTGAAACGGACTTGTGAGTCCAGTCTCAATGCTATACCTTTGTGAGACCGGACTCACCAAGAGACTCAGATCACACGTTGAAGACTCTCAAATACGTGGTCCGCGACTTCACTACCTGCCTTGGAGGCTCCCATGACCATGAACGTCCGCAGTCGCAGCAAATCTGTTCTGGCTGTCTCGACCCTGCTTGCCCTGGCCCTTTCCGCATGCGGCGGAAGCGGAGACGCCGGCCAGGACTCCAGCGGAGGAGACCAGACCCTGAGTGTCATGCATAAGTGGCCGGAGGGAGATCACGCGGCCTTCTTCGAGAAGGTCGTCGACGAGTTTGAGAAGGCCAACCCCGGAGTGACCGTGGAGATGCAGGCCATCCAGGACGATCCGTACAAGGAGCGACTGCGTGTTCTGACAGCTTCCAATGACCTTCCGGACGTGTACTTCGCGTGGCCAGGCGCCTACGGGGAGCAGTACTTCAACGCCGGCTTCGCCGCGGACCTCACATCCGAAATGGACGGCGAATGGGAAGAGTCCCTGATGCCGGCCGCCGTCGATGCCTACACGGTCGAGGGGAAGAACTACGCAGTCCCGGTCAGTATGTCCGGGAAGTACATGATCTATAACTCGGCGATGTTCGAGGAACACGGCGTGCAGGTGCCCACAACCTACGAAGAACTCCTGACAGCCTGCGACACCTTCGAAGCAACCGGACTCACGCCCATCACCATGGGCAACAACGCCATGTGGCCAGGAGTGCACTACCTAACTACCCTGATTGCCAAGCACGTTCCGCGTGACGTCATGCAGGCAGATTTCGAACCTGCGACTGCAACCTTCGAGCACCCCGGTTACATCAGGGCATTCGAAGACCTCAACGAGCTGGCTCAACGCTGCTTCACCGCTGGAGCAAACGGAATCTCCAATGATTCAGCAAAGGCAGAGATCCAGACCGGTGTTGCGCCCATGTACTACGGCGAAAGCAACATCTTCTCCATCTTCAGGGAAGCGAACGGCGCTACCCCGGACGTGGCCGCCAACTGGAACTTCTTTGCCTTCCCGGACATCGAAGGCGCAGAAGGCAACGCGGAATCACTCACCGGCGCGCCCGACGGCTTCCTCATCAACGAAAAGAGCGACAACAAGGATCTCGCCATCGAGTTCCTGAAGTTCTTCACCACCCAGGAGAACGGCGCACGCCTGCTTGAAATGCGGGACCGTCCTTCAGCAGTCGTCGGATCCGCCGAAGGGGTTGAAGATGTACTGCCACAGCTGGAGGAAGCACTGACGCACCTGCAAAGCGTCGATACCTTCAACATCTGGCTGGATACAGCTACGAACCCTGAGGTCGGCGCAGCGTTTCTCGCAGGGGGACAGGCCGCTATCGACGGGTCACAAACTCCAGAGGAGATTCTGGACACTATTCGGGCAGCCTCAGACGGTCTGAAGTAGGCAGCTCAACCACCGGAGCGGCGATCCAATGGCGGCGCCGCTTCGGTGGCGCACCCGAGTGAAAGGACTCGTGCACACCATGATGACAAGAAGACTCCGCCTCAGCGCAATCCTCTGGGCAGCCCCGGCAATTCTGGCGATTCTGGCTCTCCTGTACTACCCCCTGGCGCAGAACCTGCGCCTGAGCTTTCTGCAGTGGAGCGTCTTTTCCCCGGAACAACAGTTCGTGGGATTGGAAAACTACACCAAAGCTTTCAGCGACGCGGTCTTCTGGATCGCAATCCGCAATAACGTGGCCTACGCGGCCGTCTCCCTCATTTTTCAGGTAGGGCTCGGCCTGATTCTGGCAGCACTGCTGGACAGGTTCGTGAAGGGCAAGCTCCAGGCCTTCTTCCGCAGCGTGTACTTTCTGCCGGCCACCATCTCGATCACGGTGACGGGTGTGCTTTTCTCTTTCATCTACCACCCGGAAGTCGGATTCCTCAACGAGGCCCTGCGTGGGCTCGGTATGGAGGGGCTCGCACGGGTGTGGCTGGGTGAACCGGAAACCGCTATCTGGGCAATCATCGCGATGAGTCAGTGGCAGTGGACCGGATATGTGGCAGCCCTACTTCTGGTGGCCATCCAGCGTATCCCGAGCGAGTTCTATGAGGCCGCGGCTCTCGACGGAGCCGGTCCGGTGCGGCAGTTCCTCAACGTAACGATTCCGCTGACCAGGGAGATGGTGGCCGTCATGTCAATCGTCACCGTCAGCAACGCCTTCCTCGTCTTCAACGAGATCGTCGCGATGACCAATGGTGGTCCCAATAACGCCACCCAGGTTCTGGGCACCATGATCTACCAGAACGCGTTCGTGAACGATGACATGGGGTACGCCTCCGCGATCGCCACCATCGTCCTCTTCATCACGCTGATCATCGGCGCAGTCCAGCTGGGCTACACAAGCAGGAAGAGGGTCAGCCTCTAATGAGCTCCGTAACCATGAAGCCAACAACGCCAAACACCCGACCCCGGGGTGCCGCGCAGGCAAAGCGCCGTCCCGACTACCTGAGCATCGTCGCTCGTTACCTGGTACGCATCCTGCTTGTCGTCATGAGCATTGGCGTCCTCTACCCGCTCTTCTGGATGTTCTCGTCAGCCTTCAAGACCAGCGCCGAAATCTTCGCAGACCCGTGGGCACTGCCCAATACCCTCTCCTTCGAGAACTACGTCAAAGCCTGGAACCAGGGCGTCGTCGCCTACTTCGCCAACAGCGTCATCATCACCGTCATCTCGCTGGCAATCACGCTACTGCTCGGCGCTGCCGCGGCGTACGCGCTAACCAAGCTCAACCTCCCATTCTCAAAGACGGTCACGTTCCTGATTCTCGGCGGACTGATGGTCTCACCGACAATGATCCTCGTTCCCCTATTCCAGCTGCTACAAACGGTAGGCCTATACAACACGCATGCCGGACTGATCATTGTCTACGTCGCCTACCGGCTACCCTTCACCATCTTTTTGATCCGTGCATACATGCTGACGCTCTCGGACGAGGTGGTGGAAGCCGCGCGGATCGACGGCGCGAATTCCCTCCAGATCTTCCTGAGGGTCATCATCCCCCTGTGTAAGCCAGTGCTAGCCAGCGCCGGCCTCGTATACGTACTCTTCGCCTGGAACGAGTTCCCCTTTGCGCTGGTCTTCCTCAATGACACGGACCTAAAGACCCTGCCCGTCGGGCTGCTCGACTTCAGGAGCACGCTTCAAACCGACTGGTCAGTGCTCTTCGCCGGCCTAGGCATTGCAAGTCTTCCCATGATCATCGCCTTCGCGATTGGGCAGCGCTACTTCATTCGCGGACTGTCGGAAGGGATGGGCAAATGAGTGGCCACGCAACTGGACGAACAATCCGGACCGCAGTGTTGGGATTCGGCGTTTCGGGGCGGGTCTTTCACTCGCCACTCCTGGCCGCCAATCCTGATTACAGCCTTCGCTTCATCACCACGAGCAACGAGGAACGGTCCCGACAGGCTCGAGAACTCCATCCAAAGGCGACCATACTCAAGGACCCCGAGGACGTCTTCAAGCATGCAGATGAAATCGACCTCGTCATCATCGGTACACCGCCGGCAAACCACTACGAACTGGCGAATGCCGCTATCGACCATGGTCTACACGTAGTCGTTGATAAACCCTTCGTCCCTACAGCAGCACAGGGCGAAGAACTCATACAAAAGGCTGAGAGCGCCGGAGTCAGCCTCACGGTCTTCCAGAACCGCCGCTGGGACGCAGACTTCCTCACTGTCCAAGACCTTGTCCGGCAGCAAGTACTCGGGTCCATCGCCACCTTCGAGTCACGATTCGAATGGTGGCAACCGGACGGTTTCCGAAGCTGGAAGGGCGCCGCGACCCTCGATATGGCGGGCGGAATCCTGTATGACCTCGGCAGCCACCTGATCGATCAAGCCCTCCAACTATTCGGACCGGTCCAGGAGGTGTACGGACAAACCACCCGCTATACCGACGCCTCTACTGATGCCGATGAAGATGCCTTTGTAATCCTGCAACACACGAACGGCACTCGCTCCCGCTTGACCATGAGCGGCTTGGCTGCTCTGCCCGGTCCCCGATTCCACATCTTCGGTTCCCGCGGCACCTACCTGAAGTGGGGACTGGACGGACAGGAACCAGCGCTGGATGCAGGAAAGAATCCCAATGATGCTGACTACGGGATAGAGGCGGAATCGGCATGGGGATCGCTCAGCTCAGGGGCCGCCCCGCAGCTGATTCCAGCACAGCGTGGCGACTACCCCCAGTTCTACAAGCTACTGAGCAACCACCTTGCCGACGGCACCCCTCTTCCAGCCGATCCGAAGGACGCAGTGCAGGTGCTTCACATCATCGAGGAAGTTCATCGCGCGGCCGGCTAGAGCCGAACCAAGTCGTGCAGGCCAGTACCATCGCCGCCCTGCGGAAATCATCGTCGCAAACACACCCAGAAAGGGAGAACCATGTCCTCCACAGCTCCAGCCAATCACGTCGTCGTCATTGGTGGCGGCATCCTCGGCGCGGCGACCTCCATGCATCTCGCACGGGGCGGCGCGCAGGTGACCTTAGTAACAGCTGGGTCGCTCGCAAATGGGGCTTCGAGCCGCTCGATCGCGTGGCTGAACTCATCGGGTGCCCGCTCAGCCGGTTACCACAACCTGCGGATGCTCGCCATCGACCGCTACCGCACTTGGAGCGCGCACCACCCCGAGAGCCGCGGCTACATCCGATTCGACGGTGCAATGAAATGGGCGAGCCCCGATAAAACCTTCCGCGAGACCTTCGCCTTCGAACGATCAAACGGTTACGACTCCGTCTGGATCGACCGTGCCGACGTGCCACAGGTAGCGCCCGATGTAAACGTGGATGCGGTGGCTGAAGAAGGCGCCATCTACAACCCCGGCGAAGGCTGGGTCAATATGCCGGACTTCATCCCGGCTTTAGTGACTGAGGCGGTGGCTAATGGCGCGAACATCATGGAGCATGCCGGTGATGTGCGGGTTGACGTGCAGAACGGCGCGGCCGTCGGCGTGATACTCGGCGACGGGACGCACGTGGCTGCCGATCGAGTAGTGCTGGCCACCGGCGGTGAAGTTCCAGCTCAGCTCGCTGCCCTTGGCGTAACGGTTCCGGATGCTACTCCTGCCGCCTTCGTGCTGTTCACCGATCCGATCGATATAAATGTAAAAACCGTGCTCAACACCCCGCGCGTCGCGGTGCGGCCCACGCCCGACGGCCGGCTCGTACTCGATGCCGACTGGGCAGAGCAGTCGGTGATTGTCGGGGACGATGGATCCTTCACGGTCCCCGATGGATCGGTGCAGGGCTTGCTCGACGAGGCATCGAAGGTGCTAGCTGGAAACCCCAAACTGACCGCGCATCGAGTGGGAGCAGGCCTGAAACCCATTCCGGGTGACGGTGAACCGGTGGTGGGCCCGGTGCCTTCAATCTCGGGACTGTACACGGTGTTCACTCACTCGGGTGCAACGCTCGGGCTTATCATCGGTGAGCTCCTCGCCGAGGAGATCCTTATCGGTACCCCGTCTCCGGTGTTGAAGCCCTTCCGCCTCGACCGCTTCGACACTGGCACCGCCACTGAGGAAACCGTGAGCACCGGCGCCTGGGCACCGGTGCTCCAAAACTAGCAAGCTGGGGAAGTGGTGGAAACGCTGCTCACCACTTCCCCAGACTGGGCTGTGGTCGGGACTGCGCCCTGCTCGCCAGCTATTGTCCGAACGTCCACTGGCGCCGGCAGTGCAGGCAGCGCCCTACGTCGGTCGGCCCCGTCTTCAATCGTTCGTGGGCCCGGGAAGCGTGGTAATCCATTGCTGTGCGTCGAGGTTGGCGATTCGCCGGTACAGGGTGGCTCTGGACATGCCGAGGTCGCGGGCGACGTGGGATGCGGGTTGGCCTTGTTCGATGAGTTGGCGGGCGTTGGCGATTTGGCTGTCGCTGAAGATTGGGCGGCGGCCGCCGAGGTCGAGGCCGGCGATGCGGCGTTTGGTGTTGGAGTCGTTGACGCGTTCGCGTTTGATCTCGAGTTCCATCTGCGCGAGGGCGGCCATGACGGTGAAAACCATGGATCCCATGGGGGTGCCGGTGTCGACGTTCCCGCCGCCGAGGTTCAGGACGCGCAGGTTCACCTTCTGTGCCCGGAGTTCATCGGCCAGGGCGAGCATGTTGGAGGTGGAGCGGCCGAGGCGATCGAGGGTCGTGATGATCAGGGTGTCGCCTTCATGCAGTGCGTTGAGGGATTTGTCGAATTGCGGGCGTCGAGCGTGGGCGCCGCTGACGCCGTGATCAACGTATAGGTCATCGCGACGGACGCCTGCAGCGAGTAGGTCGGTGACCTGCCGGTCGGCGTCCTGGGCGCGAGTTGATACCCGCGCATACCCGATGAGCTTGCCCATGGTCCTCCTCAACGTTGATCTGTCCTAAAACTGTCTCGTAAGCTACTTCGCAGTCCCTTTTTAGCGGTTCGCTTGGAAGACATGGTAGCAAGACAAAGCAGAAGCAGTGAGTGCGGGGGAGTGGTGGTGTCTCGCCCTAGTGTGTTGCAACCCTAGAGTTGTGAGACGTACCTAGGCCGCTATCACCCGAGCAAAGCCTCGAGCTCCGGAAGTCGGCAGAACATGTCGGGAAGGCCGCGCACTCCGTTTCGCACGGACTCGTGCGACAGGGCGAGGTCAGGGCCTGTGCTCGCCTCGACACCGGCGAGGCACCGGAGGATGTTCCACCTCGTGTGCCCAAGCCAGCCGCCGATCATGAACACGAACCAGCTTGGACCTGACGGCGGCAGCACTCCGCCGCCCGCGACATAACCGTTGAGTACCGAGCGGAAAATGGCGGGTTTGATGTCGTCGAAGTCAGGTCCCTTCGCAAGGCTCAGCGCGGTCGAGCCGAGCTCACTAGACAGGTCGAGCATCCCCGAAAGCTCCCAGTCGAGCACCACCGGCCGACCCTTTCGAGCGAGCAGATTCCACGGTTGGATGTCCCTGTGGGTCAGCACGACGGGGCCTGGCCGTTCGCACGTGTCGACGAAGTCGGCAATCGCGAGGAACGTCTCGACGTGAGATGCGAGCTCGTCGGCCCACGGCTGTGCGGTCGCTGCCGCCCGCGCGGCGAGCTCGGGCCAGTCAGGCGACGTCGGATCCTCAGTCGACACATGGGTCCATGGGGCGTCGAGCGCGTGGATGCGCCCGAGGATCTCACCGATCTCAAAGGCGTAGGCCGACGACACCGGCGCTTCGGGCACCTTCTCGCCTTCGACCCATCGGTGAACGAGCGTGTCGTGGCTGGCCGAGATTGGCTCTGGCATCGGAATGCCGGCAGCGAAGGCCGCCCGCTCAAATCTGAACACGTCCTCGACGGGATAGGTCCAGCGGCGGTCGACGAGGTTCAACTCCTTCACCGCGAAGGACCCCTGGTCGGTGTCGAGCCGGTACAACCGTTGGCGTACCCGCCGTGGACGCGGATCATCGGCCCGATCGGCGCGCCGAGATGTGAAAGGTTCACGCACTCATTCTAGGAGCTGGCTAGTTCATAGATACACGAACCTTTCCGCGATGCACGCTCTCGATCACCGCCAGGACCACTTACCGAAAGCGCCTTAGCCCGATTCAGTGTCTCGAATCCTCTGTGCCTCGAAGCCCATCAGTTGCAACACATCGGTGATTGGAAGGTCGGATTCTACCCAGAGACTTGTTCGACAGGGTCGCCCCGGCTCAGCTGGCATTCCGCAACCGTTCGAACAATTCATCAGCTAATGGTCCTAGGAAGTACCGGTCGCCTTTGATGGCATCGACCTCGAACAACCCGTCTGCAGTCCCGCCGTCGATGATATTGCTTGGGCGGCACAGGCCAAGTTGCAGAAGTGTATGAATTGGTGGGATGAGCGCGTTGCCGATGCCAGTGCGATTCGCCAGCGCTTCAAGCGTGACCGGTTCAGTGCTTCCATTCAGGGCAGCCATCTCTTGGAGAATGCGCACATGGATCCGGTCGATTCTCCCGAAGATATCAATCCATACTGAAGCGTCGTCGATCATGGAGTCATCTGATGCCAGCTCACCCAGGATGTTTCCCAAGCTTCTGGCCTTTTCCGCTGATGCACTCTTCCTAGCTGCATCGACGGCTTTAGCCAATTGCAAGAGATGTTCCGGTTTCTCCATCAGCTCCTGATATACCGCTTCTGGATGGCGGTGGCTGCTCGACTCAACTCCCTCGCTCAGGTGGCTAAACATCTCATCTTCGTGCTGTTGCAGCCTGTTACCCATTCCATGTACTAAACGTCCGGCCAAGGCAATACCAGCTCCAGCGGTTGGGCTGATGGTGCCCACCAAGAGGCCAAGGACCTCTGCAGGCAAAGAGATGTTGGCATTTGTTCCGCGTATCCGATTCGTGGAATCGGCAGGCTCGAGTTCGTGTCTATCTGACATTTACATTCCTCCCCATTCGGCAGGACTCACGAGCGTGGGTTCTGAAAGCCTACATTGAGGCCTTGAGTTCGATAGTTTGCCGACTACGACCGGTGGTTTCAGTTCAGGCATTAGCAACCATCGATAAGCCGTCTGCTGAAGCGAACCTCCTGCGTGACTGGGTAGACCACTCAGTCACCTGAAGCGATGCATCAGCCGCGTGAGCCGCGGCTAACGACACCGAACAAGTCGGTACCCCGAAGCGGATGTACACCGGCGGCTGATCTATCGCCATTGAAAACCGTTGGACACCAGCAGCAGGTTCACACCAAGTTGAGCGGTGGGAGCCACTCGTTCCGTAGCTTTATCTCCCACTCATCGGCTTCCTTTGAGCTGGTGCATGAGATCCATCCGAGCTAACATGTCGCGAGCCACTGGTTCACTACCGCTACCTGATCGGCCTGCATGACGGTCGGGCGCGTGCGAGCAACTGCTCGTTCGATGCCTAGTAACTGGACGGCGATGCTTGCCCTTAGCGTGCTGCGGCTCAAGTCCAAGCCCTTCGATAGGTGTGCTCTCAGCCGCCCGCGCAGTCCCTGTGCTCCGAGGGCTTCGCCCACATAGATTGGAGCCCCGTGGCGGAACCAGATGTATATCCCAGGGTCAAGAGGGATGCTCCCGCGAGGAATGGGCAGTGGTCGAGGATCCACCATGGACAGTGCCAGCGCCCAGTGATCGCCTGACGGCAGTTCAGCTGTCATTTTCAGTCACAGTATTCGCGGGAGCGAAGGTGCGCCCGATATCAACTCTGTGAGCTGCCAGACGGGCGGCTGTCCGTTTCTGAGTGAGCTAGTTCTGATGCTCTTCGGCTGGACACGCGGCGACGGCCGGCGGCTGCATTCTCGAGTCCGAGCTTTTTGAGTTCCTCTGCACTCCATCCGTCCTTTGCCGCTCTGACATATGCTCGCTTGTCATCCTTCTCGGCTTCCGCGAGTTGATGCCTGAGGTCGGCTACGCGCTGCCTTGCTTTGACCAGGGCGGTGATGGAATCGATGCGGGAGTCTAGGAGTGCGCGTGCTTGCTGCTGTGTTTGCTCAATGTCGATGCTTGCCATGCTTCAACCCTATCTATCGCGATCTTGGCCATCCTTCACGACGGACATAAGTGCGTTCCTTCATCCACGGGGCAGTGGTGTAGGCGCGCGTTGCGCGGATCGTGGAACCAGTCGTCGACATCGCTCATGTCGTACCGGACTACTTTGCGTCCGAAGGTGTAGAACGGCGGACCGATCTCCCGTCGTCGCCATGACGCCAGCTCCACCATGCTGACTCCGTACTTCTGTGCCACTTGCCGTGGTGTCACCAGTCCACGCATCGTTCGCCTCGCTTTCTCTCTTTGCCACCGTTCCTTTCGGCAACGCCGTCATTAACTTGGCCGCGAAGTGAATTGGCAGGTTGGAGTCGGGGGACCGTGGAATACCGGAAGGAGCGAAGCGAGTGAGGATATGCCGCGAAAGCCGCCGGCGGAGACTTGCCAAGAGAAGGGCGGACAGTACCTTCACCAGCCGAAACGGAACGGCGCAGCCGTACTGTCATGCGGGCGCGCAGCGCCTCCTCAGAAGTATGAAAACCCCACACCTCGGGGGGACTCTCGGGTGAGCGTATGACGGAGCACCCACGGAGCAAGCTATGCGTTTATGTGCCATAAACGCGGATTCGGCCTAGCGCCCCCGGCGACGGCCATGACACACTAAGGGTGCGGGGCCTCCTGGGAAGGGGCGCTGCGCTGGGCCGGAAAGGAGAACGGACGTGGCTGGAGAAGATGAAAGCCGGGAGACGGATGCTGCTGAGAAGCCATCGCGTCGTGTCTGGTCTTCCCGGCGCAAGCGCATTGAAGGTAAAACCCAGTACGTGCGTGTCTCCATGTCGGAGTTCGAGCGTGCCAAGCTGCTGCAACTTGAGGCCCAAACCGGCCTCTCGCCGTCGGCGATTCTGGTCGATGCTGCCTTAGGCACTGGAGACCCGGCTTCCTTGCAGCTGCGCAAGCAGGAACTGGTGACACTTCTCGAAATCCGTTACCTGATTGCTACTGCTGCTAACAACATCAACCAAGTGGCGCGTCATCAGAACACGACGGGGGAGATGGCATCGAATGGTCGCGCAGTGGTGAAGGAAGCCCGTGAGGTGATGGCGAAGATTGTCGACGTCATTGAGGAATTGAAGCCATGATTCCGAACATCACTAAGGGTGACCGTCCGGTCGGGCTGATGAAATATCTGGTTGGTCCTGGGAAGCGGAATGAACACACCGATCCGCACCTGGTGACCGGTAGTCCTACGATCATGGCTTGGTTCGATGATGTGCAGCTGGACGAGAGCGCCGCTGTCATGGTCGCAAAGGAACTGGACCTGAACCGGCGGACGTTCGACATGGACGTCACCAACCATGTTTGGCACTGCTCGCTTTCGCTGCGTGCCGATGAGCGGCCCGTGACCGAGCAGCAGTGGGCCGACATCGCCCATGACTTCATGGACGATATGGGATTCACGGAGACGAGCGGCAAGGCGCCCGTGCAGTGGGTCGCAGTTCACCACGGAACGAGTATCGCCGGGAATGACCACATACATATCGTGGCTTCCCGTGTCCGCTCCGATGGCACCAAGTGGCACGACGGAGCCGACTATCCGAAGGCACAACGGGCTGCCCGTGGCATTGAAAAGAAGTACGGCTTGATGGAGCTGGGGCAGTACGCCGAGCGCGGTTACAAACCAGCCGAGCAGAGGGCCGGACGCGAGCAGGAGCCGGCACGATTCCGGATGGAACGTCTTGTCCGTTCAAGCGCGGTCGCCTCACAGCATGAGGCGGAGTTCGTGCGGCGACTTCGGCGCAGCGGTTTGCTGGTTAGCGCCCGTTTCGCGGACGGCGGGTTAAGCGTTGTCACGGGTTACTCGGTGGCTGAACGGCCCCCGAAGGGCATGCGCCCGATCTGGTTTGGGGGAGGGAAGCTCGCCAAGGACCTCACCCTTCCTGCACTACGGACCACCTGGTCGGATACGCCGCAGCAGGCGCAGAAAGCGGCCGAGGAATGGTGGGCCGCGAAGCGTCATCACAGGATTGCGAACCCGGACGCCCCGGACATGAAACAGGGATCCCCGGTGACGTCTGCGGCAGGTCGGGCGTTTGACGAGGACCTGGCTAGGAAATTCGCTGTGCAGCTGGCAGAGGCTCGCCGGGCGATGACGAAGGTCGCTCCAGAGGATCACCAGACGTGGGCGCATGTGGCACGGGAGACCTCAGGCCTGCTCGGTGCCTGGTCTCGGGCGACTGAACCTTCCCCCGGGCCCCTAGCTGAGGCCGCGCGGGCGATGGCCCGATCCGCTCACCGAAGCGGCATGAAGATCACCACACCCGTGGATCCGCCGTTGCGGATGGGCGGCACCACGGCCTTCCTTCTTGCCGCCACGAGCGCACCGTCACCGGTCGCTCAGGCGCTGATCATGCAGCAGATGCTCCGCACCTTCGGCGCAATCCGCGCCATGCACGAAGCCGGAAAAGAACTCCGGGAAGCCAACGTCCTGACAGAAACGATCCGGAACCAGTTGGCCGCTGTGGCAGGACCGTTGCCGGACGTTCCCGAGCCGAAGCTGCAGCCTGCACATGACGGACCAAACCGGCAGGTGAAAGCCCTGACCGAGGTTGATAGGTACGCGGCACGACAACGCCAAATCGAACAACACGCCACACACGATCAAGGGATGGGGAGATAGTCGTGGAGCACACACCAGATGGAGCCAATGATCTGCTGCGGGGGCAAGCGCAGGCCGCGCTAGCTGTAGCTGGAAGGCTTGGGGAAATGCTCGCTCGTCAGCGGGCAGAGCGCCTACAAGAACTGCAACGTGCAGCCAACGAGGAACGCCGGCAGCTCGAAGAACGGTTCGAAGCCGAACGCGCTGTGATGCGGACGCAGCTAGCCGCGGTGCATCGGCCGCAGTTTTGGGAATCCGCGCAGCCCCAGGACATCGCCACCCACTACGCGCTCGCGCAGCAGTGGGAACCCTTCGATGACATGGCGCGGTTGTCCCGCGAGCACATGCACGATGAGATCAGGGACCGGTACGACCTCACCCCGGAACAGTTCCTCGACGGGAACGCAGCCTCACCAGGGGCCGGCATCGATGGAACCCGGGAGAAAGCAGCCGAGGAGCAGGAAGCCCAGCAAGACTCTGCCGAAGCCGAACAGCAGGCTGCAACGGTCGCTGCGGGAGACCTGCAGAACGACACCGACACGGAGAACGCTGCCGCAGCAGCTGACGAGCTTTGGGACTCCGGTGACCGTCGCACACAGCTCGAAGACCGACTCATGGACACATTCGGGCACACCGAGGAAGGTAAGGAAGCCGTCACCGCCGTTCTCACCGCAGACCGAGACCAGGGCACCCACCCTCGCGAAAGCGTTCGAGGCGGACACAAGCTCATAACGGGAAAGAAGTTCACCAACCGAGGCTCCGCAAGGGACCGAGAGGTTGGTTTGGGCTAGAGGGACCCACCCCAGGTCCTGCTCGACTAACTACGAGCGCGCGTCGCACCTTCATCGTGCACTTCATCGCGCAGGTGAAACGTGCGTAACGATTCGTGAATGGTGTTGGAACCGAGTCGAACACGCTCGATCACGTTCAGGGTTCGGCTTACGGGCTCTGAGCGACCGGCTTGCGGGAATGGACCAAACAGCAATTTGCAGCGCTACGACCCCGAAGATGCACGCAGAGTCTTGAAGGGATCAAGCATCATTGCCACCGTTTACGGCGGAGTACCAATGGCGCATATGGAACTTTCAGTCGGTCGTGCCCTCTCGCGCAGCTTTACGAATTTGTGCTGATGGGTGCTGCGCGGCGATCGCCAGCAGTTGAGAAACAGCTGGAGAGTCCGAAGGCTTGCGGAGCCCTGAAACGACCGCGGCTGCACTCCGCCTTCCGCCCGACTCTAGGACTTCCGACAGGATCGTCACGACTCCCTGAGATACAAATGCTGTATTGGCCCTCTTGCTCAGCCCTCTGAGCGCCACATTGCGTACGGTTTCGTTTGCGTCACCCGCTAGGGCGAGAAGAAGTTCGAACTCCGCCTTATCCCCGAAGCGTTCAATGATCCGTGCACTTGCGGTACGGTGCACCGCACTGCCGCCAAGGAGGTCCCTTATCAAGGGTTCGCGGGAGGTCTCGTTCACGAGAGCAGCGAATGCTTCGGTGGCGAGACCTCGGATGTCTTCATCGCCATCGAAGAAGGTTCGGACTGGCTCCCGGTTCCGAAGAGCTGACACGGCCTCGAAAAGCTGTGTCTTAACTGGGTCAGCGAGCGTTTCCCCGTGGATGGCGAGTACTTTCAGGACGCCAGATTGTTGTTGAGGTCGAACGCCGGGATTTGCTAATAAAGCCTTGATGCGATCCCACCGCGCACTAGAAGGGTGCCAGATAGCGAGCAAAGCTAGTGCATGACCAGGGTCAAGACCACCGATACTGTACGCCCCCTTTGCGGCATCATCGATAAGACTCTCGATAACGTTGGACAGTCGGTCGGTGAGGGCATCGACTGCGTCGGAGGGCAACGTTCGTACGTCGTCGATCGCTTCGAAGATTACCAACTCTCCGGCCCGAGCTCGTTTAAGAACTTGCTCACGACTCTCGACGACTGCAGGGGCAGCGACCTTCAAAAAAGCCTCGCGTAGGTAGGCGGCGTCTCGGTCAGCCCGGGTTGCCGCGCGCTGACGGTCATCTTCACGCCATGCGGATACGGGGATCGCATGGATCAGCGGGGCGAGTGTCTGTGCAGTACCGTGATCGGTGATCGGTGGCTGGTCGAGGAAGTAATCGATCACGTTGTGAAGCGCGTCCTCGCCTAACGTCCAGACCATGGACTTCAGTAGGTCGACGATCTTGTAAAGCACCTTGAAGGTAGGCCGGGTACGTTCCAGGTAGCTCTTGGGGTCCTGGAGCATCGCCAGCGCCCATGTGCAGATTTCGTCGGCATGTGCCGGTTCGAGAACGTCGCCGCCAGCCGTTAGGAGTTCGATATCTGCCGCGGCGGTTGTTCGAGTCGAATGAGATAAGTTCACGTCGCTCGTCGCGATTCTAGCTGCCATGATTGGGCCCTTGCGCACGATGTGTCGAGTGGCGCGCCCTGTGCTTTTGCTGTCACCGGATAGGCGGAGAAGAGTCAGCTGGCCGGCAACCTTGTCGGGATCGTCCGTGGGGATGGCAGCGATAAGAAAGTGCTCTGCGAGAGCACCCGTAGCGCCACGCCACCCATCATGATCGCCAGCGCTCGAGGCCAGCAATGCAGCGGAAAGCAGGTGTTTATGGGCAGTATCCGAGCCTCCGATCCGAATTGACGCATCCTCACTCCAGCTCCGGAACCCCTCCGACAGATGAGCGATCAACCCATAGGACATCACCTGGGTTTTCCACCACGACGCAGGGTTGTCACTGCGCTGGATGATGTTTGCTATGTCACCCTGCATCCAACCCGCGGCCCTGAACGACGTCATCGCGCAAGCGCCTGCGATGGCCGCGGCTGTGACATCTGACGGTACCTCCCGGTGAATTCGCTGGGTCTTCATCGCGAGGTCGAAAGCCTCTTCTTGTCGTCCAACCTCCAGCAGTGCCCGCGCCCGTTGAGCTTCAAGCCATGCGTGATCCACGGAGGAGTAGTCGTCATGTTCCAGGGCGTCCTGCAGTGTTTGGAGTGCCGTATCGGGGTCGTTCTTGTCGAAGTGATAGACGCAGCAAAGCACGAACGCTGCGGCGCGTTGGGCAGATGTTGAAGTTTGATCAACAAGCCGAAACAGGTCAGCAGATTCCCCTTGGTAGTGCCAGAGATGAAGAGCGGCAGTTGCACGCCAGCACCAGTCATCAGCCTCACGTGCATTGTCGAGTGACAGCCCCTTCTGCTCGGCGTCACTCTCCCCTACTACTGCGGTAAGGGTTACCGGATTCAGGATTCGTTCAAGCTCATCCCGAAGAAGCACTTGCATCGCAAGGGCTTCGAGCCCAGTGATCGAATCCGGTGCCAGGTTTGGATGCGGTGCGATAAGTCGGGGGGTGATGAGGGCATGCCGAATCTCCTCTGCTTGCACAAGATGCACTGCGCCGGTCCACGCAGTGCCATCCCAGGTCGGGCTTGGCAGCTGTGTCAGCGCAACATCGGAAAGTGCCTCATTGTGGTCGGCGTCAACGCTCTGGGAGGCTGGCACCAGAATCTTGGCGCCTTTGCCGGTCGGAATAACTCGCTCCGGAGTGATGTGAACCCAGTGCGAGAGGTTTCTGTCTTGGTCGCGCAGGATCACTACGTGTGGCAGGGCGTGGCGCAGCCAGTAGTCGAAGTGCTCACGGTCGGCTTCGGTGAACCACCATCCGGTGATTGTGCCGTCAGCATTCCTCTTCGGGGAGTCGAAGTAGGATGACCCGGTCTTGACTTGGGCGCCCATCACGGCACCGAGTTCGTACCGGCGGGCATCTCGCGGCCGTAGATACAGATCGGTGCCTGTGTCGTGCCGGCTATCAATCACCCCACCCCAGCCCAAGCGCTCGAACTGCGCCAAAACCTCAGACTCACCTGAGGTTCCCGTAGCTTCGTTCTTTGGAGCCCGCACCTATGCCTCCCTTGCTTCGTCCGCAACAACGCGAATATTGCGCATCGCGGGGCCAGTGAATACAAGCGGAATGAACGCGTCCCGAAACGCGATTCCCATTGAGCGCCGCGGCGGCCCACCCCCAGGAGGAGTAGTGAGAGGAAACCTCATCCCCACCGGCGCTTTGCCCGAAACATGTTCAGGATGCGGGCCACCCACCGGATACCCGGGATGAGCGGGCGCTTGAACATGGCTGGGAAGGTTTGCCCGTCCTTCGAAGTGTCTCGTTGCCGCGACATGAAACATTGCCCCATGAACCCACGCGATCATGTATGCCTCGGCGAGAACGGCAGGCACATCCACCCTCAACTGCGTCAGTTCTAGTCCTTGCCGATGTCCGTCCACTTTGGGGGCCTGCGCGAGAACCTCGATAACGGGACGGTCAAAGATGTCTACGACGTTCGGGCCCGTTAGTGCACCGACTGGTATCGTCCCATCTGCACTGGGTGGCGTAGTGGCGAACGAAACTTTAAGGTCATCACGAGCGCGAACCGAAAGACCGTGTTTGATCTTGTTGTGAGCAGCGTTGAGCTGAAGTTCATGTCCCACGAGCAGTTCGATAGCGAATTGGAGCCAGTCGGCCAACACATTGGACGCCGAAGCAAGTTCCTCGGTTATCCCGCCCTGCAAGTCTTGCCCACGCAGGATCAGACGAGCGAACTGGGCTGGGGCCTCCGTCGAGCAGAGGGACGCCTGCAGTTGGTCCACAAGCTGATCGAGTTGATTCGGTCCAGCTGATATCCTCTCCCAGACGCACGATTCAGCAACTTCCATACCTGACGAAAGCACCGCCGCCAGCCGCACAAGAGATTCAGCCGCATGATGCCGAAGGGCATAGGCGTCTGTGGCGACCTGTGTCGCGATCGACCTCTTCGAGGTTGCGGGTACAAAGCCAACCGGCCGACCAAGGAGGCGCCTAAACCGCCCACGGGTCTCCGTCGCGTCCTGCTCAGCATCGGCTGCAACCCCGACATGCTCATCACAGTCGACCCCGGACTCCGCCCACCGCAACATCATCTCGATCCGAGCACTGAAGTATCCGAAGGGGTCGGACGAGAGGAAAGTGTCGTCAAGTTCCTGACGTTGCTCGGCCGTCAGAACTGATCCTGCAGGTGGGGGGTACATCCACCGAAGCCTATGGTTGCAGAGTCGGACTGTTCAATCGCCTCGCCGGACGACGGTCTTTCTGAATGCAACCTTCGTCCTGTTCCTCATGCCGCCTATTTTCAGATACCGAGATAAAACGACAGCACGTCTTATGTGCCGATGGTCTGCGGGCGGCCAAACACGTCCGGTTAGGGATGCCAGCTCCTGCATACTAGTGCGGTATGGGGAAGAAATGGCTGATCGCTGTCCTGGTAGGCGTGCCACTAATGTTCGTAGCAGGAATGATCTACCTCCTGCTGCATCCTCAGCTCACTCTCACGCTCGAGGACCTGATGGAAGCCGAGTACACCGGGAGAGATGTGACCACGGAGGTCACGGAGATCACCGACTCGGCGTGCGGTGCAGAGATCGGCTGCGTCGAGGCGTACAGCACAGCTGAAGCGAACTACTACCGTTTCCGAACGCATGCAGCGGCAACAGAGTACAACTCGACCCTTGCCGATAGCTTCAGCGTGAACTACTTCGTCATGGACTTCGCCGGTAAGGATGCTTCTGTGAACGACCAGCTGTTCGCCATGCAACAGCTGGCGGGTACGTGGAACGACTACGAGGGTGACTTCCCGGTCCGCTAACCAGCCCCAGCCGCCTGCTCGGTGAAGGATGGAGGATGAACGTCTGTCCCCGAGGAACAGGGCCCGGGCAGGCCTTCTAGTTCGAGAACTCTCCCTATAGGCTTCGTTCTATTCGACACCGTATCGGCGTGATTTTTTCGGACATGGAGGATTGATGTTTCCAAAGAGGGGGCAGGTCTGGACCTATCGGGAACGTACTCGGTTTTTGGCCTTCACCTGGTGTCTCCCCATCATTGGCTTCCTCGGCCTAGGAATCTATATCGGAGTGACCAAAGCGGACTGGCTGGTACTCGTCCTCGCAATAATCTGTCTTGGGTTCCTTGGATTGTTCTTCTTCAGTAACGAACGGAAATACCGCGGCGAACCATAGAACGTCGTGAGCTACGGCGCGGCCAGCAACGCAATCAAATGCCCGGATTATGGATAGACCTAAGACGCCTCGGCCCGTTCCTCACCGCCCGAGAAAGGGTGCGTTGAAGGATCGGTTTGTGCATGCGTAAAACCCTCTTGACTGGGGGTTTATTGTGCCGAGAATTGAGATTCTGTCAGGCTATGCCCGTCGACGGCAGGGGAGTGGTCTATCCGTTTTTCCAGGTTAGGCCGAGCATTGCGAAGGCTTGCTTGATTGCGTCGCTGTCGTGGTGGAGTTCCTCTGGCCTGCTGTGACGAAGCTTCGGGCTGACAAATCCCTCGTCCGGTCGTTCGAAAATGGCCCACAGCTGGAGGTCGTCGCCGTGACGGGAGGCGAACGTAACGCCGTCGAGGTCCGTTTTCTCGTAGATCCAGGCGGCGATGGCCTGTGTAAGTTGGCGTGGTCGGGCGTCTTTCAAGGCTGCGGCGTCAAGGTCTGGCAGGCCGAGGTTGAGAGCCATTCCGATGAAGTGCGGATACAGAATGGCGATGGACTTGGAGTCGGTCACGACACAGTAGCTACCTGCCAGAGCGGCCGAGGTTGCGGCGCGGGCATCAAGCCACTCCCGGGGAACTTTCCCAGGAGCCACGGTGGGATGCAGCACTGCGTCTTCATCGTCTTCAACGATTTCGTCCAGTTCCGCGGCGAGTCGGGCGTCGAGGCGGAACCCGGCCAAGACTTCGAGTAGACATGCTTGGAGGCTCGATCCAGCGTAGATGGTGCGGAAGTTTCCATGTAGGTCATCCCAGCGGCCTGGGAACCTGCCGTTGGTTGCCCATTCCCAGCCGCTCCATGCCCACGGGTCAGGACGGAAACCAATCCGCCAGACGCGGGCGTCTGCCGCTGATGTCAGCAGTTCAGAACTCACCGGTTAGCCTGCTGCTGTGAAGGCGCGTGCGGCGGCGAGGATCGCCTGCGCTGCGTCCTCGACCTGGCCTTCGCGCAGCAGCCGCGCCGGCGGCACGTCGTCCAGTTGCGGATTCATGCCCTGGAACCACGCCTGGACCACCACGCGGGAGTCCCGCTCGGCCAGTAGCGCGGCCACATGGTAGGCATGACGCAACCGTGTCATCACCTCGGCCGAGGGCCTTCTTTCACCGTCGGCCCACTGGCGGACGGCCCGGGTTTCCTTCACCGAGCCGATATAGGCGACCAGCTTCGAGCCGAGAACATCACGCAGATCGCGCACCAATTCCGCATCCGAAAGCCGGATTGAATCCTGATGTGCCTTCAGTCCTCCGCGTGCTCCTGCAACTGCTGTCATGTCTTCATGATCGCATGAAAAGCATGCCCTATCAACACATGAATCCCACCGTGGATCACATGCGATAAAGCGCCGATAACCATCGTTATGTCAACTTATCCTCTGCGTATCTCATCAGATGAATCGCCGGTGCCCTCTCCCGCGGAGTTGTGGGCCACGCCTCTGATGAGCGCTTCTGGCGCGGCATTCGACGGATTTTTCCATTACTGAACGAACCCGCAGAAACGGCGCGGTGGCTCGCGCCAACGGGGCATGGTGTGAAATCAACTTATCCAAATCGTGATCGTGACGCTGAGCTGTCACAGATATGGTGACACCACCGAAGAACAGTTGAAGTGCAGTCAGGGGGTGACTATGAGTGTCAATAGAACGTCGAAGACTGCGCACTCCAAACGCTTCCAAGTCCGAAGGCTGTTCTGGACCCTGGCGGCAGCCGCCTTCACTGTCGTGCTGCTTCTTCCTGTGGGCAAGTGGGGCCAATGTCCTGCCTCCGGGGACTGCGTGATCACGGAGCGCAGCATCTTAGGACTGCCGACGATCGGATTCCTATGGGTAATAGTTGCTTTGGCTGCTGGAGTTGTTACGTCGGTTCTCTATACGAGGCGGCACCGTTAGCGCCGGACCAAGGGCCGGGCGTACCAGGACGGGCAATGCTCCTTTCGCGGAACTCCTTACCCAACACCTGAAGGAGATCAGATCACGCTCCAACTTGATACGTAGGGGTGCCAGTAGTAAAGGACATCTTTGCATTGCATGCGAATACGGCGGTACGTCGACCTTTGGGTAGAGGCCATGAATGCGTCTGGCATGGGCAAGCCCAATAAGTGGGATAAGGCTGTCACAAGAAACAGCAGCTGCAGGCCACTGACTCAGTCGTCACGGTCTCGTTCACCAACGACACCCTCACGGACCCGGCACCCTTCGACCAAGTCATCCGCCACTACCTCAACGCGCTGTCGCACCAGATCATATCCCTCCACCGCGAACCAATGCCTGTTTCCCGGCGGCCGACCCGGTCAGGGAGTGAACCAAAACGCGCTGATGATGCGACTGCGCGAGGCCGGCATCGACCTCCGCGCGGCCCGCAACTCCGCCATGCGCGCCCTCGTGCTCGAGATCCCCGCCGAGAATCGTCGCGGACTCGCTCGGATACAGCTACCAGATTAGGTGCACGACTCCTGGGTTGAATCAGTTCCGCTCCGCGCTCAGCGTCGCTGCGAGCCCGATGGAACTGGTGATTACCGTCGGCGGGCAAGCCGGAACGAGACCAGCGACGGAGGCCGCGGTGAGTGCTCCCGATATGAGCTGTTACAGAGCGCGCGGGTCTGCCCCGGACCAGTCTGCGACGAGACCGTATCGCGCATTCACGCGGACCGTTTCGCGAGGGACGGTGGTGGAGGAGATGCGTGGCGTCCATCGGTCGCGGATGACGGTCACCTCCGTGCCGTCAAGAACTGCGGCCGCTTGGGTGCAGGCACCGGCTGCGACAGCTTCCGGAGCGTCTTTCGTGATGACGGGTCTGCCGGTCAGGTCCGCGAGCACCTGTCGGTAAGCGGCACCTCGGGCGCCGCCGCCCATCAGGACGATGTCGCCGTCGGTGGGGACGCCGAGTCGTTCGATGGCTTCCTGGCCGCGGTACAGTCCGAGCAGCACGCCCTCGAATGCGCTCAGCGCGAATTGTTCCCGCGTGGTCGTCGTCGTCAGTCCCTGCAGGATTCCGGTCGCGTTAGGCCGGTCCGGGGAGCGTTCACCGTCCAAGTAGGCGGCGAGCACGGGTCGTTCCGCGTCACGCATCGCGTCGAGGGCGAGTTCGCCGAGCGTGCCTAGGTCCACACCCATGAGTCGGGCGACGGTGTCGGTGACTTTGGTGGCATTCAGGGTGCACACGACGGGGAGGTAGATGCCGGTGGCGTCGGATACGCCGTTCACCCAGCCTGTTTCGTCGCAGATCGTATGGGGTGAGGTGGCGAAGACGACGCCGGAGGTGCCGAGGCTGTAGCCGACGTCGCCGAGTCGCATCCCCATGCCGAGTGCGCCGGCGTGGGTGTCGCCGGCACCGGGTGCGACGATCACGTCGGCGCGGAGTCCGGCCTCACGGGCTGCCGCAGTAGAGGCTGTTCCTGCTGGTTCAGACGGGCCGAGGACATCAGGAAGCGCGGTGGACCAGTCGACGTCCGCGGACACGAAGCGGTCGAGCAGGTCGGTGCGCCACCGGTTCTCGTGCGCGGCGTAGTACGCGGTGCCTGACGCCTCGGACCGGTCGGTGACTGCCCGTCCTGTGAGACGGAACGTGAGGTAGTCGTGGGGCAACAGGACACGGGCGATATCGTTGATGAGTTCGGGCTCGTGAGCTGCGACCCAGGCGAGTTTCGTAATGGTGAATGCCGCTGTCGGCACCGAACCCACCGCGCGCGCCCACCCCTCTTTCCCAAGCGCGGCGACCATGTCGCGTGCTTGCGGTGTCGACTCGGTGTCGTTCCAGAGTTTCGCGGGGCGCAATGCTTCCCCGGCGGAGTTGAGGAGCACCATTCCGTGGCATTGGCCGGCGATGCTGATCGCGTCGATTTCGGAGACGCGGACGCCGGCATCCGTTGCGGCCGCGGTCAGAGCGTGAACAAAGGCTGTCCACCATCCTTCTGGATCCTGCTCGCTGCGCGGGGGTGTCGTTGGCGGGTGCGCGGCGCGGCCCGAGCCGAGTAGCAGTCCGCTGTCGGCGTCACGGACTTCGATGGTGCAGGACTGGGTCGAGCTGTCGACACCGGCGGCGATAGGCATGGGGATCCTTGGGTTGTGGTTCGCGCTGTCAAACGAGGTTGCGGACGTTGTCGGGCTCTGCGGTGATCTGCCCGACGGCGCCGGCGGGGTGAGCCTCCAGTACTTCGTTCCAGCTGTATCCGTTGTAGTGCATGAGTACGTAGGCGAGGGCGTCGCCCCAGACGGCGGTGACGAGCGTGCTGCCCATCGCGATGACCCCGCCCGGGTCCGCTCCTTCCGAGGTGGTCAGCTTGACGGTGACGTCGGCGAGGGCTGCGATGGCGGATTCCGGCTTGGCTGTGAGGGCGACGATCTTCACGCCACGCGAGCGGGCGAGGGTGAGCAGCTGGTTGATCTCTGCGGATTCGCCGCCCTTGGAGATCGCGATGAGGAGATCGCCGGCCTCGAGCGCTCCTGAGCTGCCGTGCAGCGCGTCCATCGGGTGCAGGAACACCGAGGAGCTGCCGCAGACGGAGAGCAAGTGCGCGAGTCGGCGGGCGATCATGCCGGAAGTGCCGGAGCCGACGGTGAAGATCTTGCCGGTGCTGGCGAGTGCGAGGTCGACACTTTCGAGGAAGCTCGTGTCGAGCTGTTTACTGACGGAGCGGACTGCGTCTGCTTCGAGCTGAATGAGTTCGCGGGCGATGTCGAGGGCGTGAGCACTGTTGCTTACCATGAGGGTCCCCTTTTCTGTTGAGTCGGATGAGTGCGCTGCTCTGTGTGATGTTGCTTTAGGGCGGATCACGCAGATTTGCCGGGGTCGTTGCGGTTGTTGGGCGCCAGTCCGAACCAGCGACGTCGGCGGGACTTGGGTAGCTGCACCGTGTTCAAAAACACCGCTCCGACCAGGAGCAAACCGAGAGCGAGCAGTTGTGCGCGCGGGCCGGACGATCCGGTGAAGGAAATCAACAGCGCCGCGTTCAGCCAGGTGATGAGCAGGGCCGCGATGACCGTTCCGCTGATGCGGCCGCGGCCACCGTGGATCGCGACGCCGCCGAGAACGGCGATGGTGATCGCAGGCAGGGCTAGGCCGTTGCCTGCGCTACCGGCGTCGGGGCGGGCGGATGCAAACTGGGCCACGTTCACGATCGCGGTGACGCCACAGAGCAGTCCGGAGGCGACGTAAGCGGATGCGCGGATGCGTTTGACGGGCAGGGTCGCGTAGGTGGCCGCGACGTCATTCGTTCCTACGGCGTAGAGAGAGCGCCCCCAAGAGGTACGCGACAGCGCGAACCAGGTGATCACGATCGCTGGCAGCAGGATGGTCAGGACGTGGGTCGGGAGGAACAAGCCGGTCCCGAGCGGGATGTTGGACGTGATGGAGTTCGTCGCTGCGACCCGGGGCCCGGAAATCGGGGACCCGTCGTTGAGCAGCAGGGCGAGGGAACCGAAGATGTAAGAGGTAGCGAGGGTGGCGATGAGCGGGGGGAAGCCGACGTAGCCTACGAGCCATCCGTTGAGAGCTCCGAAGATGCCTCCGGCGACGATGGTGACGGCGGCAGCTGGAAGCACGTCCCAGCCCATGGGGCCCACGAGACTGGCGAAGACCATGCCGCCGAGGGAGACCATGCCGCCGACGGAGAGGTCGATACCGGAGCGGCCGGACAGGATGACGAAGGTCTGCGCGAGGGCGAGAAGAGCGACGGGTACCAGGGAGATCAGCGAGCTGAGCAGGTAGGACACGTTGAACGGGCCCAGGAGATAGCCGTTCGCGCCGAGTGAGGAGAAGACGACGATCATCACGACGGTGAGGACGACGAGGAGGGTGGTGCGGTCGCGGAGGATCGCGCCGACCTGTTCACTGGCGGGTACGCGGCCTGCTTGGTCCGGACGGGTTTCGGTTGTGACGCTCACGAGCGTGCCCTTCTTTTCTGACGTGCGAGGTCCACGCCGACGGCGATGACGATGCAGGCGCCCACGAACAGGTTCGTGACTTCGCTGGGCCAGCCCAGGTGGGTGACAGCGCTGCCGACGCTGCCGACAAGGAGCGCACCGAGCAGCGTGCCCAGCACGGTGCCTCGTCCGCCGAGGACGGAAGTTCCGCCGATGACGGCGGCGGCGATGACTTGGAGTTCCAGGCCGGAGCCAATGTTCTGCTGGACGAGTCCTCCGGAGCCGATCATGATCACGCCGGCCAGTCCGACGCAGGCACCAGTGAGCACGTAGACACCGGCGGTGGCGCGGCTGACTTTCACTCCGGCGAGGCGCGCGGCCTGCGCGTCACCTCCGATGGCGTAGAGGTGACGGCCGCCAGCGTAGGAGCGCATGTAGACCCAGCCGGTCGCGATCAGCAGCACGGTGATCAGGAACGCGTTCGGGATGCCGAGCGTCATGGCCTGGTTGGAGCCGCCAAAGACGGTGAGCGTTCCCGGCACGCCGTCGACCTGCTGGTCGCCGAAGATCTGCAGGGCGACCCACCGGAAGATGTTGAGGGTACCGAAGGTGACGATGATGGGATGGATCTTCGCGACGGTGATCAGGAGCGCGTTGACGGCACCTAGGATCGATCCGACGAGCACCGCAACGATGACGGCGACGGGGAGGGCGACTTCGAAGTCGCGAAGCATCTTCGCGACTACGACCATCACGACGGCGATCTGGCTTCCGACGGACACGTCGATGCCGGCGGTGACCATGACAGCAGTCATTCCGACGCCGATGATGGCGATGGGGGCGACCTGGTAGAGGATCGCGCCGATGTTGTTGGGGGTGAGGAAGGTGTCAGTCGATACCGACAAGGCCGCCCAGAGCAGGACGAGCACGGCGATCAGCACGATCTCCTGACCCTGCAGTAGGGGCAGGGTTCGACGGCGGCGGGTTGCGGGAGTGGCCACGGCGGTCATACGCGTTCGACTTTCTGTGTGGTCTCGGTCGTCGCTTCGGGTTCATCGCCGGAGGCGGCGGCGAGGATGCGGGACGCGGCGATCCCTCGCTGGAACTCTGCGGCGACGGCGCCTTGACGCATGATCAGGACCCGGTCGGACAGGGTGCGGATCTCATCGAGATCGGTGGAGATAACCAGGACGGCGGCACCGTCGCGGGCGAGGTCGAAGACGAGGCGGTGGATCTCGCCCTTCGCCCCGACGTCGACACCCTGGCTGGGCTCCTCGAGGACGAGGACGCTGGGTTTTTCGACGAGTTGGCGGGCGAGGACGACCTTCTGCTGGTTTCCTCCGGAGAGGGAACCGATCGGGGTCTCCGGGTAGGGTGCCTTCACCCGAAGCTTGCGCATCGAGTCGAGCATGCTGCGACGCTCGCGAAGCTGATCCAGAACGAAGCCAAGCCGGGAGAAGAACGGCAAGTGGGAGACGGAAAGGTTGAAGGTGAGCGACTTGTCGAGAAAGACGCCTTGGACTTTGCGGTTTCCGGGGAGCATGGCGATCCCTGCGCGAGCGGAGTCGCGAGGGTTCGAGATGGTCAGAGGCTTGGCACGGATCAGGATCTGACCGGCCTTGGCGGGAAGGACGCCGTTGAGGGCGCGGGCGAGTTCTCCCGTGCCCGATCCGATGAGGCCGTAGACTCCGACAATCTCTCCCTGAGCGACCGTGAGGTTCGCGCAGCGCAATGCTTTGCCTGCGGAGAGAGAGCGCACTTCGACCCCAATGTCGGTGGAGACGGTGCGTTCGCCGACCTCGACGACGTCCAATTCACCGCCGATCATCAGTTCGGCGATGGCGCGCGTGGAGAGTTCGGACATCGGTGCGCTGGTGACGACTTCACCGTCGCGCATGACGGTGACCCGATCGGCGATCTGGGCGAGCTCGTCCAGCCTGTGCGAGATGTAGATGACACCGACTCCGGCATCACGCATGCGCCGCACGACGCCGAAGAGGGTGTCAATGTCGTGGTCCGCGAGGATCGCGGAGGGCTCATCCAAGATGAGCACGCGGACCTTGGTGGCGAAGGCCTTCGCGATCGAGATGAGCTGCTGCTCGCCGACGCTCAGGTCGCCGACCTGGCGGGACGCCAGTACAGGGTCCAGGCCGATCTGTTCGAGCAGCTCTGCTGCGGTCGCGAATTGTTCGGCCCATCGCACCGGACCGCCACGCCCACGCAGTTCCCGACCGAGGAACAGGTTCTCAGCGACGGTCAGTTCTGCAAACAGGTGGGGCTCTTGATAGACGGTAGAGATTCCTGCGGCGAGAGATGCACTCGGGCTGCCGGGGGCGACGGCCTCACCGCGGACGGTGACGCTGCCGGTATCCGGGCGTTCGACGCCGGAGAGCATCTTGATGAGCGTGGACTTGCCCGCTCCGTTCTCTCCCACAAGGGCATGGACTTCGCCAAGGCGGACGTCGAAGTCGACGCCGCGCAGAGCGCGAACACCGCCATAAGCCTTCGTGATCCCGCCCGCCTGGAGCAACGTATCGAGCGGGAGCTCGGGCACCGATGCTGCCGTACTTGTCATGAGTGCATCCTTCGAGACGGTAGCGGCCCGGAGGCCGCCACCGTCAGATCATCAGTAGTCGTAATCGCCGACGTTGGCGGTGGTGAGGATCAGCGGGTCGCCCAGGAGCAGCTCGCCGGTAGAGGAGTCGTACGTGACCTTGCCGATGCGTCCGACCTCGTTCTCGGCCGCGATCTCGTCGCCGCTGGCGAGCGTGTAGCCGGCCCATCCTGCGAGGTAGCCGAGGTTCTCCACGTCCCAGAGCACGGAGGCGCTCGAGGAGCCGTCTTCGAGGTACGGAGCCATCGAGTTGGGGGTGCCGACACCGGTGGTGAAGATCTTGCCGATGTTTCCGGTCTCCTCGACCGCGCGGGCAACACCCGGAGCGGTCGGGGTGCACATCCCGACCAGACCGGTCAGGTTCGGGTGAGCATTGATAAGGTCCTTCGCCATCGAGACGGCGTTGGCCTCGTCCTCGTCGGCGTACACGGTATCGACGATCTTCGCGTCCGGGTACTTCTCCGCGGTGTACTTCTTCAGTTCTTCGATCCACGAGTTAAGGTTTGACGCGGTCTGACCACAGGACACGATCGCGAACTCACCGGACCCGCCCATCGGCGTGAGGACCTGGTCGGCCAGAGCCTGCCCGATCGCGGCCGAGGACGCCTGGTTGACGAACACGGACCGCACCGAGTCGGGCGCGTCGGTGTCGACCGTTCCCACGGCGATGCCGCGGTCCTGCGCTTCCTTGAGCACTGGGCCCATGGAGTCGGGGTCGTTCGGAGCGACGACGATCGCGTTGGCGCCCTGCTGCATCAGCGAGCGGACCACGTCAGCCTGTGCGGACGGGTCGGCGGCGGTGGGGCCAACAAAGTTCGAGGTGAAGCCGAACTCTTCCGCGGCGTCGTCGGCGCCGCGCTTGATCGCGTCGGCAAACGGAACGCCCTGGATCTTCGGGACCACGGCGACGGTCAGTCCGCCGTCGGCGCCGGAGGTCGAGCCGCCGGATCCGCCGTTAGTGGCACATCCGGTCAAGGCGAGAGCCGAGATGAGCGCGATACTGCAGAGCGCCCTTGCACTGGAGCTAGACATGGGGTGTTGTCCTTTCGGTTTTACGGCGCGTTGCAGGGCAGCGCGACGCGTGGGGCAGGTGCGCCCCCCGGATGGGAAACGAGAAAGCGGGCGCTTACTCGAGGTTCGTGTGGCGCAGGCGCGCGTCTTCGAGCGGCTGCTCGAGGCGGTCGCTGAGACGCTTGATCGCTACGTCGTAGAAGAACAGCTGGATCACCTCGAAGACACTGCCCATCAGCAGAGCGCTGACGGGGACCTGGAGGTCCTCCGACATCGTCGGACCGGGAAGGGTGATGACGACGTCGGCGAGGGCGGCACTGGCGCCGTCAGGATTCGCGGTCACGAGGAGATTGCGGGCGCCGGCGTGCTTTGCGATTTCCTGAAGAGCCTGGATGGTCCCGAAATGCCCCGGACCCGCGCTGACGATCAGGAGGTCCCCGGAGCGCACGGGCGGCGCCGTCATGTCGCCCAACACGTGGGCATCGAACCCCAGATGCATCAGCCGCATCGCAAGTGCCTTGATCATCAAGCCCTCGCGGCCAACACCGTGCAGCACGATCGTCTTCGCGGTGACGATCTCGTCCAAGAAGCTGTCGTACCTGCCCTCGGGGACCTCGTCGAGCATGCTTCCGACCTCGGCGATCGCTGCTGTCGCGATGTCACGCGCTGGTGTGGTGGTCATCAAGTTGGGTCCTTTCTGAGGCCTCATTGCCGATACAGGTGCCCCGCGGGACGGAACCGTATCGCTTTGCGATCCGAGCCAGTCTTCTCATATGAGCGTTACTTCCTGCTCACATGATGTAGATTAGGCACATGAGTTCGGAAAGTGCAAACATCCCGTCGGAGTAATCTGGGCTTAATCAGGTAACGGAGGTTCCTATGAGTGCACCCTTGGGGGAGACGGTCGACCGATCGCTCCTGGTCGCTGTGGCTCGACGCTTCTTCCTCGAAGACGCGAGCAAGGTGGAGATCGCCAAGGAGCTGGGGCTCAATCGGTTCAAGGTCGCTCGCCTTCTCGAGCTCGCGCGAGAACTGGGCGTTGTCACGATCGAGCTCGATGACGGCGGCGCCGTCATCCCCGACCTCTCTGCCCGGCTCGCACAGCAGCTCGGGCTACGGCACGCGACCGTCGTGGAGTCCCATGGTTCCCCCGACGCTGTTCGACGTCAGATCGGTCTGGCCGCAGCGGAGCACCTACAGACGACGCTGAAAGATGGCGACGCCCTTGGCGTGAGCTGGGGCCGAACCATTCGGGCCATGGCGGCCGCCTTACCGACACTCCCCCGCATCGCCGTTGTCCAGCTGACCGGCACCGTTGGCGCCGAACTGGCCGATTCCCCCGTCGAGATGGTCAGAATGGTGGCGCAGAACTCGGGTGGATCAGCACGCACGATCTTCACCCCAATGGTTGTGGACGATGCCCGCACAGCGGCCTCTCTACGCGCACAAAGCGACGTGGCGAACGTGCTCGCCCTTATGGACCACCTCGACGCTGCTGTCCTCGCGCTCGGATCGTGGGCGCCACCGGATTCACAGCTGCGAGAGACGATCCCGACGCCGATTCGCAGCATCCTTGAGGACCAAGGTGTCGTCGCCGAGGTGGGTGCTCTGCTTATCGCCGACGACGGTTCGGTCGTCGCGCACGATTTCACCGACCGATGTATCGCGATCACCGAGAAGCAGCTGCGAGAGACGGCGCGCATCGTCCTAGTCGGTGGCGGAGCACGGAAGGCACGCGCCGCTGCAGCGGTCGCCAAATCCGGTCTCGTCACAGAGATCGTCACCGATCGCGCGCTCGCTGAAGCGGTCTTGGAGCGCTCCTGCTCTACACGATCCGCGCCAGACGGAGCTATATTCTCTGCCTGAGTGGCCTATGCGCCACCTGTCCGTTCGACACCACATCACCCCCGGGAACAGCACGACTCCATCGAAGGCCGCAACCGCACCCTTTCAACTGGCGTGGCACAGACATGGCCCTGAATATGCACGCTGGTTGGAAGGGACCGTCCTCATGACTCAATTCAAAACAAGTCGCCCCACGTGGTACGTGACGCCCATCACGCAATGGATGAGTGGTCGCGATTAGAAGGGGTAACTGGCTGGCAAGTGCGTCACTTAGATCCTTCGAACCTTCACGACTTTGAAATCGGAGGTGAGCGTGTAACCGAGCACTTTGAATACATCTGCGCCGTTCCTGAATCGGCGCTGTCGAATTTGAGATCATCCAACCCGTCACGGCCCGAACATATTCTGGGACTTTCTTGAAACCCCACGGCGAAGGTCTGCACCACGTCAAAAACGTCGTCGCAACCGAGGAGATCCGACCCCGTGCTCGAGCGTTACGCGACAAAGCCCCGTCTACGTCTGAAGGCGGCTCACCCACAGGTGGACGGCTTTGAGCTCTGTCCTTCGAGCTCCACCCGCCCACAGGTGGACGCCCCGCAACCTAGGCCCAGTCAATCCAGCTCGAAGAGTCCTGCTGGCGGTGGGGTAAGGGGTAGCGGGATGCCTGTGGGTTTGTGTTCGCGGGGTGTGCAGCCGGCGAAGGGCCCGTCCTGGGCGAAGAGTACGCGCATGGTGGCGTCGGCGTGGTCTCGCCACCACACGATCATGCCGGTGGTCGGGTCCAGTCGGGATGCCTCCCAAGCCCGCCATAGCGCGGTGAGCCGGCTGACGGCTTCGGCATGGAGCCACCATCTGCTGCACCAGGTGAACGTGTTGCCCCGACCTGCGAGGTCGACCGGCCTGCGGTATTGCTGGGCGAGCATCTGAGTAACGAACTGTTCGACATTCGCGTAGTACAGCCGTGGTTCCTCGTCCGTCACATCGTTGTTCGCCTCATCGGCGATATCGATGTCCAACGGCTACTCCTTCACCATCGTGGACCACCGGTTGCCGACACCGGCTGCAGCTGAGATCGGAGCGCCGGTGAGGCCCGCTGGGATGGGGCGTGGACTGTTGTGGGCGGCCTCTGATGCAGCGACCTTGTCAGCGTAGGGGCGGTCGCTGATGGGTACTGTGCGGAGCAGGACAGCCCTGGCACCGGAGCCGAGCATCACCGCTCTGCCCTTGGGGAGAGCGGCAAGGTCGGCCACCGAGAGGATGTCGTCGGTGGAGTCCTGCCGGTTGGTGGAGCTGCCACCCTTTTGGCGGGAGGTGGACACGGCCGTGTACCGGTATTGGCCGATGAGGTCCGAGAGCATCTTCAGGAACTGTTCTTCCTTCACGTTGCCACCGTAGGTGAAGACGTTCGCTGTGGAGAACAGTTTCTTCATGCCGGATTCGCCCCACACATCGACGCCCTGAGACCAGGACTGCAGGAAGGTTGAGACGACGATTCCACGAGAGCCGTAGTGGCTATACAGGTCGGGCAGGTTCCCCCACCGGCAGACGTTCGCCGCCTCGTCCAGGACGCAGACCATGGGGACAGCGAGTCGGCCGCCGCGCTGGGTGACGGCGTATTCTTCGGCAGCAGTTGCGGTGGCTACCGTCAAGGACGTAACGAGGGGCCCGGCGGTCCCAGCGCCTTCCTTGGACAACGCGTAGAGCGTGTTTTTCCCCCGCACGAAGTCTTCCGGGACGAATTGGGGTCTGCGGTCCCCTGGCCCGGTTGGGTTCACCCAGGCAGCGATCTTCTCGTTCTTTAGGCAGGACGCCATCTGCCGGGCGGTGCCGTAAACGCCTTCGCGCTGTTTGTCAGGTGTTGCGATGACACCACCGACGGAGTCGGCTTCCTTGATCCATCCGGCTTCGTCCAAGAGACGGACGGCTTCGTCATTCGTTGGACGGGAAAGCCAAGTGTGTACTCGTTCGATGGGTTGTTTGCCGACGGCGGCGGCGAGCAGCAGACCGGCAAGGAGGTCTTTGCCGGCGGTGTCGAAGTAGGCATCGCCTCCTTTCGCTCCGACGGCCCGTGAGCCGAGCGCGAAGTTGTTGGCCATTTCAGCGGCGCGTTCGCTGTCGGTGACGTAGGTCAGTGGGTTCCACCACCAGGTGGGTTCCTCCGTGGCGACCCCTTGTGGGTCGAAGACCCAAACTTCTCCCTCTTCGGCGCGGATGTCGCGGGTGAGGTCTGAGAGGTCCCGCTTGTTCGAGGTCGCGATCACCGGACCCGGGGCTTCGATGATCGATGGCGCGGCCTGGGTGGTGGTCTTGCCGGTACGGGTGCCCCAAATGTGCAGGAGGGTGTCCTCCCAGGATGCGTAGAGCGTATTTCCACCGCGGACCATGCGCCCGATCATCACGCCAGGAGTGTTGACGCCGAAGCGGGCTGCTTTGGCGCGGACCTGCTTCTCCGTGAACGGCCCGACGTCTCTCAGCGAGGCCATGCGCGCCGCAGCACGGTCGTGCTTGACGGCCTTGTTGCCTTTGCTGATGCTGCGGGCGAGGAAGAGTGCGAAGAGTGCAAGCAGGAGGACGCCTGCTGCGGTCAGGAGGTAGATTTCCGTGCTGCGCCACGGCAGGTCACCGGTGAAAGTTCCGAGGGCTCGTGCCCAAAAGTCAGCGGGAAGCCCCTCAGGGCGAGGCGCCAGCTGGTGACCGAACGTGTTGAGACCATACAACGCGGCGGGGACTCCGATGAGGGCGGTGACCAGCAGGGCCAGAAGTGCTGTTTCTCCAGCGGATCCACCCTTGTGTTTGCGGTCCAGTGAGCTCACAGTTCGCCTCGCTCCTGGGCGGCGGTGCGTTTGGCTTCGTGCCACTTCTTTTCGGTGTCGTGCACACGGGACAGTCGCTCACTTGGGGTGAATTCCATTCTGAACGGGATTCCGGCGCGGGAGCCGACCTTGATGAAGAACTTTCCCTGGCCGGGCGGCGGCTCCGTCGTGCGGTCGTCGTAGTACCAGGCGGCATTGTCGGCGTCCTGCAGCCACGCGGTCAGCTCCTCATCCGTGAAGGTTGCGTCATCTGTGCGCTGGAAGACGTCGTCGTTGCTGTAATGCGTCTTTTCGTCCTTGGAACGGTTCCACGCCGGCGGGTCCTGCCAAGTCGCCAGCTGCTCCTGCTCGCGGACGCTGAGCTCTACGGACTGGGTCAGCAAGGGCATTTCCGAGCGGGCGAGCCCTCCAAGGATTTTGATGCCGCAGCGGTCCATGATGCCTTTGGCCTTATGCCGGTCAGCTTCATCCTTGACCGCCTGGAGGTCAGATGGGGTGTGGGAGGCCATGATCTGACCGACCCCCCACTCACGGTTCAGCCGGGTGAGGGCGTTGACCTGGTCGACGATGCCGGGCCCGGCCGCGAGGGTGTTCCACAGCTCGTCAAGGATGATGAGGAACCGTTGGCGTTCGATCACCCCGTCGTCGGCGAGCATGTTCGAGGTGGTGACGGTTCCGATGCCGGCCGCCCAACAGGCCATGAGGGTTGCCGCCCGCAGATCGGTTTCCGTCTGGGAGATCCTGGACAGGTCGAACACCATCGGTTTGGTGGCATCGATCCGGTGCGTTGAGGGCCGCGAAAACATGTCACCGAACGCGCCCGCCCCGCAGAGGCTGTTCAGGGAGGACTCGAGCCCTTCGGTGATGGAGTCGTAGCGTTCGTCGTTGCCCCGGTCCAGGGCCACCTCCCGCACCTCGACATGCCGGTCTTTGAGGACCTGGCGGAGGTCGGACATGACCGGGATGGTTCCGGCGGCATTGTGCCGGGATTCAAGGACGAGGAGGCACCGGTCAAGGATCGCGCCCTCACGCTCATCGAGCGGTGTCTTGCGGAGGATCGCGATCAGCGCGGCGATGGTTCCACGCCGACGGGCGTGCAGCTCGGTAAGCAGCTCCTCACGCTTAGCCGGCGACAGACGCTCGGTCGCCGCCAAGGCACCTGCATCATCGAGCGGATTGATGTGGCCGACCCCGCGCCCCAACGGCAAGGGGGAACCGCCAAGCTCCTCGATCATGCCCACATGCTCACCCTTGATGTCGCCCAGGATCAGTGGATTCACGCCGAACGCACACAGACCGATAGCCATGCGCCGCAGGAGGGAGGACTTACCCAGTCCGGGGTTGGCCATGACGAACGCGGAAGGATTCGAAATCAGCCTGACGTTCTTGAACCACGAGATGGGGTCGCAGCAGACCGGTTCGTTGGACAGGAGGTTCCGGCCGAGCGGTACACCTTCAAGGGGTGCGCCGCCGCCCATCGGGAACGGGTAGAGACCACACAACTGGTAGTTCGTTCCGCGCATCTCCCGCACAGGATGCAGCAGTTGCGCTTCGCCCAGTCCCCTGCCTTTGAAGCCCCTCAAACCCGGCAGCTTCCCAGCTGATGATGTGGACCGGGCATGTTTCTTCCCTGCACTCTTGGCAGGTTCTCGTGGATCGGTTGACCTTGCCTGCGGGGGTGCTGCTGCTTTATCAACGCTCATCAGAGTGCGTCCCTTACGGTCTTGGGTAGTGCCAGGTGATCTGGAATGACGATGCCTAGCGGCAGGCCGGCTGCGAAGGTCGAATCCTGTGCGCCATAGGCTTCCTCGAGACGGATGCGGGCAGATGCACCGAGGTTTTCGATGGCGGCTTCAGCTTCGGGTAGGTCCTGCTTCGCGCGGACGGTCGCGGTGACTATCATCGCGAAGTTGAGCAGGCCCGCTCCATCGGCTTCCTCTTCGGCTGTGGCGCGGGCGGCCCTGGTCTCACGGGTATCGCGTGACGTGGCGCGGTTGCGTGAGGAAGCGTTGAAGGTGGCCGTGTTGACGTCGTTTTCCACCAGTTGGGCTGCACGGGCGGCATCAATCGGCCGGTACAGCATGGTGACGCGCTTGCGAACGACTTCAGGGCTCGGCGCAACCAAGGCCTGCAAAACATTCGCCTGAACCGTGGAACGGGGCGGCACGGACATTGCCCACGACTTCGACCACGCATTGTTGTGGTGGTAGCTGTCCCAGAACGTATCGGCCGCCTGCGGGCCGACCTCGCTCCAGTTCAACAGCGGTGCTTTACCTTCAGCGTGAGCCCTATCGAACAGGACCGCCTCGGCAGGGTCATAGGCCACCCGGATGACTTCGCAGAGTTCCTGTGCCGTTAGCGGCGTTGCGACGCCGGCTCCAGTATTGCTGAGACTCGCGGTGATATTGGGCAGGCGTGCCGCCAGGTCGTTTGCGACCTCGTCGGCCTTCCGGATGCGACCACCGGACCGCAGCGCGGCGCGGAAGGTCACCGCGATGTAAGCCCGGGTCACCGTGGCGCCGGTAGGCAGCGCGGCGACGGTCTCCTGGATGACGGCCCGGGCGAATTCGGGTGCGTTCGGATCAATACGGCTTTCGACCTTGCGGGCGAGGCGGAAGCCGGAATCCGGTGCTGTTTCAATCGTCACCGAGGCTGCGGTCAGGCCAGGTTCGTCGGTGAGTATGCCCAACCAGTGCGACCACCGGTCCACCCACCGGTTGATCTGCTCCTGATCCACCATGCCGCCACCGTCCGGTTCGGACCCCAGAACCACCGTGTAGTGGCTCCGTTGCGGGAGGTGCATGAGAGCGAACGGCCGCCCGTACGCGTCGGTGTGCTCGCTGATGGTCGATCGCGCCGAGATACCCGGCAGCGTGGTCGTCCCACTCGGCACTCGGCTCACAGGGCCGGCACGATAAACGTTGGCTCCGGTGTACTGGGCGTTCATCCACCCAAACCGGCGGAATATACGCTCAACCATCGTCCGGCCATGCTTGTTCTTCTGCATTGACAGCAGGAGAACCACAGCGATGACGGCTTCGAACAGGAGGGCAGCCGCCCACAGGTTGAGCATCATCAAAATGACCCCGCCGATCACGCCGAGGACCAGGACGATAGTGCCAGCAGTCGACAGGCCGGCCAGGCCCTTGCTGGTCGGCACCCGGTAGTTGCCATAGACGCGAGGGCGAACGTCGACAGTGTCAGCTTCGGTTTGCGCCATTAGGGCCATCCTCGTTTCCGGTGGTGCTCGAAATTTCCTTCTTCATCTGCTGTGCCTGCTTCTGAACCTGCGCAGCACCCTGCTGCAAAGCAGCCCCAGCGATACCCGCGGCACCACCAGCAGCCCTCACGCCAGGCGGGCTGGTACCGCCTCCACCGCCCGGTGCGGACCCTGCCCCGGACCACTCGGCCCCTGACTCTCCGGCAGCCGCCGGAGACGATGTTGCTGGGTTCCCCGAACCGCCTTGAGCCCCACCGGAAGAGCCTTGCCGGGCCTCCTCCTGCACAGCCCCAGCAACGGCCTCGCCGCCTTTCTTCGCTACCTCAGCGGCAGCTACGGCAGCTCCAGCAGCCGGAACCGCTTTAGCTGCGCCACCAGCTCCCGCGCCTGACCCCGCGGAACCGGACGACGAAGCCCCTTCGGCCCCACCAGAGGACGGTCCACCCGGCGAGGGTGGTCCCCCCTGTGAGGATGGTCCTTGTTGCGGAGTTGGGGTACTCCCGAAACCCTGACGGCTGCGTGCCAGCCGCGACGCACCCTGCGGGATCGCTGCACCAAGCGCGGCCATCCCCATCGCATTACCGCCGCCGCCCGAGGACGACATCGCTCCCAGTGCAGGGCTAAGGAATCCAATGAGCACCGGAAGCGCGACGACGGACGCGATGATCAGGATCAGACCAGCGGAGAACTGCAAGAGCCCTTGTCCGGAGAAAAGCCCGGAAGTCGTCAAAGTGATGCCGGTTGCATAAATGAGCGCAGCTGCGGGCTTGTAGAAGGCGAAGGCCAGGGTCCACGCAACGATCTTGCTGAACCAGGTCTTCCCTGTTTCCGTATTCATGAAAGCCGCCGACAGCGGAAGAACCCCGGCGATCAGGAACAGCATCGCGGTCCGAAGCACCATCAGCATGATTTGTGCGATGTTGATGCACACCGCGATGATCCCGCCGATGATGATGAGCATCTGGTTACCGCCTAGAAACACGGCGGCCTCCCCCGCGCCCGGGGCGATTCCCAGCAGGATCTGGACATCGGATTGGAAGTTCTCGCCGATGCCGGCGTCGATAATCTGCTTTGCCAGAGCGTCCGTCGCCTTGAGTAGAACGTTCAGTAACGCGACCCCGGAAGCGGTCACGATTGCCAGCGTCAGCAGCCCCTTCAAAAGCTCCTGGGCCGGTTCACCGCGCTGCGTCCACACGATCCGCACACCAGCAACAACCATGCTCAGCGCGGCCAACGCGAGGGTCAGATAAAAGGTCTGGTCCTGGATGAAACCAACGGCCGGGGCGGAAGACGCTGCGCGTTGCGGAACGATGAATCCCGCGAGCGAAGTTGCTCCACCGATGAGGGCGGTCGCTCCGAAGAGAAGTGTTGCCTTGTTAACGAGGTCTGAACCATCGCCGCGGCGGGCGTTGGTTACCAAGGTGATCGCCAGAAGGATGATGGAGATCGCACTGATTCCCATACCGATCCACGTCATGTACCCGAGGAGAGTTCCAACCTGATCGTTGAAGGCACCTCCAGCGGGAGCCTCAGCGGAACCCGTGGCCGCTGTTGTCAGATCCGGAGCATCGATTGTCGTCCATAGTGTGCCAAGCTCGGCGATTGTGCTGATGAGCGCGGCGGTCACCGCATCTGCGATAGCTTCCAGCGCATCACTGGCTCCGCCGGCAACAGCATCCTGGACACCGTTTCGCAGTTTGCAAGCGGCGTCATACCACTGGCACTCTTCTTCAGCCACTGACTGGGCCCCAAGGGACATATCCGGAAAGATCGGTAATCTGCCCGTCGATCGGGCCGCCCGACCCATCGGTGTCTAGGTTGAAGTGCCAGTCTCCGTCACTCCAAACGACGTCGGAGGCAGTCGTTTGATAGATCTTTCCTTCGCTGCTATCTGCGGCGAGGACGACTTCAACAGTTGCCCGTTCGGGACTGTAAGACAACAACCGAAAACCGGCCACTTCGATTGGAACTGAGGACGTATTTCCGCTCTTAAGACGGTCCTCGAGGGAATCTATGGTCCGCTGTTTGCCGGGCCCCTCAAGCACTAGAGCTCGGGTAGTTTCCATCAGCAATTCGGTGTCCCCACTTGCAGCGAGCATGCCGGTCACCGCTAAAAGAGCTCCTTCTGGCGTGTGGGAGTAGCACGAGCGGACGCCCGTTTGTTCGTCGACGAGACCGGGTCCGTGTTCGGCGGACTTTGGGGCTGCGATACCGCCGAGGAACTCCCACTCCACGTTCTCGGGTGCAGTGGTCATGGTTGTTCCCCCGGTGGCGTTCAGTCCGCATATGGAACCGCCAGTCACTGACTCCGCTGCTGTCGCCGTGGGTGCGGACGTTTGTGGTTGTGCCGGCGGTGCAGCGTCTGTTTCTTCGTTATTGCCGAGGAAGGTGAAGAGGATGATGCCTGTGCCGATCAATAGGACGACGGCTATTGCGGAGATGATGAAGGTGGGTTTGGTCCACCAAGCATTGTCGGTTTCTTCTGCTGTTTCCGCCATGGCTTCTCCTGTAGGTGAGACTGGTTTGTCGGTTGATCAGGCGCCGGAAATGAAGGTAATGAGTGACGCTCCGCCGGTGACCATCGATACCGCGAGGACGATCTTGATGACGCTGGAGATTTCCTCCGTGGTTTCACCACGGCGTGCGTCGAAGGCCATCTTTCCGCCCACAACCAGCAGTCCAAGGACGCAGACGCCCAGCGCGATCCACTTTCCAACGCCGACCATGCGGTTCCAGGCTTCACCGATGCCCGGAGGTGCCAGCGGGTCGGAGTCGGGCAGGGTGCCTGCGTTGATGATGACGTCCTGGGTCATAAGAAGCAGTTCCATAGGTCTAGTCCCCTTTAGCTCTGATGGTGGTGTTGATGACCTCACGGAGTTTGGTGAGGACGTTTCTTGGCTCGCGGGCCAGTGACTCGGGGTCAACTGTTCCTGCGAGGCGAAGCTCTTCTATCCAGGGCAGAACCCATGTCTGTGGGACACCGCCGGCTGTGATGCGTGTTTGGTTGTGCAGTGCCTTCGGCGTTCTGCCCGGGGCGTCCGCAATCACCACAAGTCCATGCAACGTGATGGTCGGGTGCGAGCCTGCAGCCCAATCACGCGCAGCAAGCTGGGCGGCTTTCAGGCCACGGTGGTTCTGGCGGGCCACCAGGAAAACATGGGCAGGCTGGACGGATGGGTTAGCGGCGGAGCGAGAGGGCCAGCGATGGTGACACGGCACTCCCCCAAGTAAATCGGCCAGAGTGTTCTCACCGGCTCCGCCGTGTGCGCCGAGCCAGAACACATCCGAATCATCCGTGAGGAATCTGGCCATACCCTCACCAGCTGCCAGGCCGAGAAGGCCCTGTTGCGGGCCGGCGACACCTCTCAGAACCTCTACAGCGTCGCGGATCTCGGTTTCTGTGACCATCGGAGCGATAGCAGGCTCCCGCGTGACGTAATCGCTCCAGCGATTGACCATCTACTTTTGCCCCCATAACGACCATAGACTCGACCTTGACCATAGTAGACACGATCTGAGGCGGATTCCTACTAAATGTTTACTTTACTTTACGTTAACTTGCTTTTCAGTCATATAGTGTATGGTCCTGACCATGGAGGTTGGGGTGGTCATAGTGTCTAAGGCACTGGACGACCTCTTTGATGCTCTGCCGCCACGGTTGAGTATTGAGCAGCTCACTGACCTTCTCGGGCTCTCCGATAAGCAGGTGACGTATCGGTGGCTGCGTGAGGGTCGGGTCCCGGCTATCAAGCTGGGCGGTTCATGGTTGATCCTGCGTGACGATGTCAAAGAGCACCTCAACAGCCACTACAACATTCCACGATCCGGCGCTCCGGCGGCGATCGAAGGAACTCCACCAGACGACGTTTAGGGGAAAAGGCGATGGCGGAAGCTTTGAGTAGGCCAGTATGCACAGCGACGATCGGTGACGATGACACCGTCATGGTTGTGATCGATGGAGTCGAACGGCAGTGCGATTCCATGCCTGAAGCGATCACCTATCTTGCCGATACGGCCAAGGATCTTGGCCGGCCCCTCAAAGTGACAGCCATCGACCCCTCCTCCCCCACCAACCCGGAGTCCTTCCTGATCGTCGACGTTGACGGTTCAGTGGTGGAAGACTCCTCCGTGCGGGTTAAGCGCCCATCCCGGCGCGGGACGCCGCACGCGGCCCAATCGGGGGCATCCGGATACTCGGACACCCCAGGTGCAGGAAACGTCGCCGTGGACGTGACTACCGCCGATGAAATCCCTCTCGCCGAGCAGGTCACTGTTGAGGAATCCGCGCGGAACGAACCAGCTCTGGCCGCCGCCGAAACTGAACTCGCGTCACTTCCGGCGGCAGCACAAGCCGCAGCTGCGGCTTGTGCCGCCGTCCAGGTCGAATCCGACGACCCACGCATGCGGCTGCGGCCGGAAATTCCGGCCGAGAAAGCGCTGACCCCTGCCCGGGAGGGATGGCGGGGTTGGTCGAACGCGGCGTTCAAGACCCACCTGGCACCAACGGGAGCGGAGCAGGCTAACCGCGACCGGCGCAGCCGCATCCAGCGCCCCCTGGATTCACACCGCACAGTCGCGGTTGTCCAGCTCAAGGGCGGGGCCACAAAGACAACGGTCGCCTATCACCTTGCGGCGACCTACGGGCGGATCCGTGGCGGCAACATCCTGGCTGGTGAGTTCAACGAGAACCAGGGAACACTCGGGGAACGAGCCCTCGCTGGTTCACACGACCGGACAACCCTGGACCTGATCCGAAACCTGGGCTCGGTAACCCGCCGTACCAGCGACCTCGTTCGCTATGTCCGGCCGCAGGGCGATGACAGGATTCACGTGCTCGCCTCCCCACCAGAAGGAGCTGACCGGCGACGGGTCGACGGTAACTCCGTCAAGGCCGCACATGATGTCCTGCTCTCGCTGTACAGCCTGATCCTGCTCGACACAGGAAACTCCGCCCAAGCATCGACGTGGCGTGCCGCTGTCGACGTCGCAGATTCCCTCGTCTTCGTCGCGCAGAACAAGGCCGACGACTGCCGGCTCCTCGAGGCAACCGTCGAGGGAGTCAAAGCAGAAGGGCACGGCGACAAGCTGGCGCGGTCGATCCTCGTGGTCACCAACACGGCCCAGCCCAACGCTGAACGCCTGGCATGGCTGAAGGAATACGGCAAGACGATCGGCCTCGCCGCGATCGCTGTCGTCCCATTCGACCGCTCCCTCCAAGAGGGCATGGCCTTCAACTACGACATCCTCAACCCAGCCACCCGGCACGCGTACGAATCGGCCACCGCCGACCTCACCGACCAGCTGTAAAGCCGAGTACAAACACGTCTCAACGGGTTAGGGAACATGTCCACGGGGAAAGCTTTAGGATGCGGTGCGGTCGCGCTCTTAGTCGCGCCTGTCGGCGCCGTCATGGCGATCGTCTTCCTCACCACGAGCATCGCCGAGGACGAGGAAGCACAGGAGCTGGAGCGCGCATCCTGTGTTGTCGCCGACGAGGGGAACGGCTCCGTTCCCACCGTGCCCAACGGGTGGGGGCCCCTCGTTGAAGAAGCCGCCAAAGTGGCTGGCCTTCCCACCAGTGTGGTCGCCGCGCAGCTGGCCCAAGAGTCAGGGTGGAAAGAAGACGCCCAGAGCCCGGCAGGCGCGCAAGGCGTAGCGCAATTCATGCCAGCAACCTGGGCCAGCTACGGCAACGGCGGAGACCCGTTCTCAGCAAGCGATGCGATACCCGCCTACGGACGCTACATGGCCGCCCTGATGAAAGAAGTCCAAGCGCTGGCCGGGGACGACGCTGACCTCCTCGTGCGTCTTACCCTTGCCGCGTACAACGCCGGCCCCGGCGCAGTACGCGAATACGAGGGAATTCCGCCCTTCCAGGAGACGCAGCAGTACGTCAACAGCATTTTGGACACCGCGCAAAGCAGCTTCTCCGTGGAATGCAAGGCATCCACCGGAGCCAGAACATGGGACGGTGACCTCGGAGACGGGGAATGGACCACTCCCCTGCCCGGAGGGAAGTTCACGTCCGGGTACGGGCAACGCAACGTACCAGGGCTTCCCGACTGGGCACAGAACCACGTCGGTGTGGACATCGCCACCCCCGGCGCCGGACACGGCGATGGAGGAACCGTCATCGCCCCAACCGACCTACGCATTACAGGGTTCAACGACAAAGACGGATGCGTCATCGCCAAAGAGAACGGCGACGACCCGGACTTCGGATTCGCCTTCTGCCATCTCAACGACTACGCCGTCGACAAAGGCGACAAGCTCCAACGAGGTGACGTCATCGGGACCGAGGGCAACAAAGCCGCCCTCGGATCCGTCCCCACGCACCTCCACCTAGAGATCTACGCTCCCGACGCTCCCGATCTCGTCCTCCCCTATGAGGGCTACAACATCGACCCCGAACCCATCCTCAAAGAAAAAGGAGCGTGGCCCCAGTGAGAGACTCTCGCGCATACCTATCGGCCGCCCGTATCTGCCTAGCCCTGCCCCTCACCCTCACCGCCTGCGGCCCCAGCGAGGACCGCACCGGAGCGTCACCCGAGATTCCTACCCCGGCCACCTCCAATGGGGATACTGGCGAGCCCACACCGGGCGAGGGCAGCTTCATTGAATCGACAGACGCAGACCGCACGGACGCCGATTCAACGGCAGAAGTCACGGCGCTGATGCTCCACTCCTGGGACACCACGACCGACCGCACCCAAACGGCAGCGGCCATCCGCGCTAAATCGCTGATGAATGAGGACTGGGCCGCCCAACAGGTGGAACCCGAACGGAACGCAGCCCAAGGTGCCTGGCTCGAACCGGCCCAACACCAGGCATACAGCTCCCCCTCCATCGTTCCGGCACCGAGCGACGTCTCCAAAGACATCGCCGAGGACAAAGCAATCCGCGCCTACGACGTCCGCTGGCAGTGGGAAAGCCGAAACGGAGAACAACTCACCGCCACCGGCCAGCGAATCGTCACCATCTACCTAGAAAAACACGACGAACGTTGGTACGTCGTAGGGCACCAGTTTCAGGACATGAGCCAATGAACCTTGTATTGGAAGAATATCGGCTCCGAGAAGGCAGGATACCCGCTGCGACGTTCTCAACCGGCGCAGGAAATAGCTGCGACACGCTGGTGCCCTCCCGGAATGCTGTAACAGTTAACGCAAGAATCGGGGTTATGGCACTTCCAGGACGTACTAGACGACAACGACCCACCAAAGGCGAGCGTCATCTCATCGGTGCGCGCCTTCCCATCGCCGACGCCGTGAAGCTGGCTGACGTGGTTGAAGCCAAAGGAACCACCGTGAGCGAGTACGTCGCGGAACTGCTCCATCAGCACCTCTCGACGGTTGAAGTCGACCAGATTAATCACCAGGAGGCCTTGCCTATCGCTAGGGCCAGTTAAAGCAGAAGGCCCGCCGTAGGCGGGCCTTCGTATCAAGTTATTCAGCTCTTCACCGCGTCTCCGGCAAGTTTCCCGGTGAAGGGCTCCAGTTACAGCACCCATTTTCGGGTTCCGTTACCTAGTAGAGAGTGTACACCGGATGCCTTTGGGCTCACCAGATTCGCATGCGCCACGCCGTGAGACACCACCAAACCATGCGTGGGTACTAGCGCCGCTGATCGCGGGGCAACCGGTATATCGAACCGGACGCTGGATTGGCGACCGCTTCCAATACCCGCGTACACGCACACCATCGCCCATCACCAAGAGTGTGCCCCGGGCTCCCGCAGCCGTGTTGGTACACAGCACCGATGGATCAGTGCGCACGCTGTGCCTGGATCTGGACACGTCGAAAGCGCGCAAAGCCGTCGTAGATGATGACGCGGACAAGCTGGGCGAGCTTTTCAACAGATCTGGTATCCGTTACGTCGAAGACTTCTCCCCCAGCGGTGGAAGGCACATCTACGTGCCGTTGCAGGAGCCCATGGCTGCAGATGCAGCTCGAGAACTTATTGAAGCACTGATGTTCCACGCCGCAAGTCTCGATCCAGGGCCCCACCAAAACATCACCGACGGCTGTATTCGTGTGCCGGGCTCTGCCCACAAATACGGTGGGCACCAGGTGTTGCTCACACCGCTTACGGAAGCGTACGACACCTTAAAGAGGCGAAACACGGCCAGTGCCATCAGCGCATTGCACCAGATATTGGCCCCTGAAATTCGCAGACTTCAGGCCACACGTCGACGTATGCAACGCCTTATACCCCCCAAGTCACGCACAGCACTCGCGACTAACACCGCTGTAAACGGGCAGCACTCGCCCTTGCGTTCAGTAGCTCTTACAGGTCTCTACGACACTGAGCGCTACGCCTCTGACTCCGAAGCCCGCATGGCGGTTCTAAACCACTTCGCCGCATGCAACTGGACGCTAGAGCAAGTACGCGCAGGCATGAATGAGACCTATCCAGGGCTCACAGCCCTCTATGGCTCCAAGGTAGACCGCCTGCTCGCCCCCGAATGGCACAAAGCGACCTCATGGATCACGGAAAAACAACTCTCCCAAACACATCGTCAAAAGAATGCTCATAAATACAACACAAGCCCTACAAAACCCACGGGGGCTACCTCGGTCTCTGTCCAGCAGCTAGTGAACGACCTCGAAAACATCCTGTACGCCGTTCTTGACCAGAGGTTCGCTCAGCGTGGACGGTTGGGAATTAGTCTCAAGTTCCTATTCCGAGCAGTCCTCGCATACATGCGCACTAACCAGACCAATGTTCTCGATGTCGGTTGTCGAACATTCGCTGTCGCGCTGGGCAAGGATCACGTGACGATCGCCAGGCTACTGCCGGCCCTAGAGCAGGCCACCACAGGGATTCTCACCCGCATCGAACGAGGCCGCGGGAAGAACGCCGACAGCTATCTAATTCATCTTCCTCAGGAATTTGAAGCCCTCGCCCGACAACTCACCTGGCGCAAGGGGAAGATTCATGCGGTTCGGCCGGTATTTCGCGTTCTTGGAGATCTAGCTGCACTCACGTACGAAGCTATCGAACGCGGCCGCCACTCCCCCACTACGGCCGAACTGGTGCGTACTACTGGGTTTTCCCGAAACGCGGTCACGACTGCTCTAGCGGAGATGGAAAGTCTGCAGATGCTTCGCAGACACCACGGCCGGTGGGAGATTATCGCTACGACCAATTTGTCGGCCCTGGCAGAACGACTGGGAGCAACAATCGAACGCCAACAACAAATCACTAGGTATCGCCGGGAACGAGCGCGATGGCATGCTTGGTTAGACCGACACACCGACGGGACGGTAGAAGAATCTGACTTCTATGACCCTGAGTCTGAGGAGTACTGGCTACCGCCATGCGACGAGGAAGAGCTGCAACTTGCGCTATGGTCTGCAGCTTAGTTCTCATAACAGACTCTGTTAGTCACAAACTCACGTACTGACAGACAATTCATTGGCTATCAGCGCTGTGAATCTGTTAGTACGTTACCCCGTTAGTCACGTAATAACAGACTCTGTTATTACGTGACTAACGGGGTCTTTTCTATCCGCGCACCTGTGGGCCCCCCTTGGAGTTTCTCCAAAGGCGAGAGCAATCACATTCGTATCGGTCCAAAATGACAAACTCTGTTAGTACGGTAGTACGGTAGTACGGTAGTACGGAACTGACAGACTGTCGGCGCGCCTCCGTCGGCTTACGGCTTCGAACGGCGACCATGGGGCTAAGGAGGAAATATGCCACAAGGATTAGATCGCGTGATCGCCATAGTGAATGGCAAAGGTGGGGTAGGAAAGACGACCATCGCAGCGAACATCGGAGGAATGCTAGCTGCAAGCGGATATCGGGTGTTGTTGGTCGATATGGATCCGCAGGGAAATCTTGCCGAGGAGCTCGGCTATACGGACGCCGATACGAACGATGACGGGATGGCCCTCGCGCAGACACTTGTGTTTGGTTCTGAGGCACAGCCGGTGCTGGGCGTCAGGGAGAATCTGGACGTGCTCATGGGTGGATCCCATTTGGACATGGCGGCAGCAGGTTTGACTCTGAAAGCCCAGAAAGACCCCGCCATAGCCAAAGCAGCCCTGGCTCAGGGTCTCGAAGGCTTAGCCGAGAACTACGATCTAATCTTCATCGACTGTCCTCCCGGGCAGGAAACCCTCCAGCAAGCCGCTCTCGCGGCCGCACGATGGGCAATGATCCCAGTTAAAACAGACGCATCGTCGCGCAAAGGACTTCGAGATGTAGCGCGGCGTCTTGACGCGGTTGTTGCCATCAACCCTGACCTGGACCTCCTCGGCATCGTGCTTTTCGGCGTCAACCGATCCGCCAAGCGCGTGTCCGAAAGCGCTCGAGAGGCGATCCGGCAGGATCTCGGATCAGGCGCCCCCATATTCGCGACATCCATCCGCCATGCTGAAGCAGCGGCACAGGAAAGCCGCGAACGTGGACTCCTTGCATTCGAGCTGGAGGAAGCAGTGCTCGCTGCTCCTAAATGGTGGGAGTTGCGGCGGGGGAGTGGCCAACAGCATGACGGGCCCCGATCCAAGAGTGCCGTCGGAGTCGCTGAAGACTTCCAAGCACTCGGTGAAGAAGTTGTTGCTCGCATAACCGAAAGCGAATCGACCTCCATCCCGACAAGTGCAGCCGGAGCGGAGAGCTAAATGACTACTCAACCAACCCGACGCACCCTTAGCGGTCTGGCGCCCAAAGCGACGAAGACGGCTGGCCTAGATCGCCTCATCAAAGCCAACCGACCAACGCTGACCCAGCCCGAAGACACTACGAAGTCTCTACCTACTCCCGAACCATCCGCTTCTGCGCCGACCCCTGAGTCTGACGTAGTTACAGACTCTGTAACTACGTCAGTACCGAAGTACCTACAGATGCAAAGACGCGAAGCTCGCATTCACAACGAACAAGCTGACGCGCTCACCCTGCTCACCCGGCGGCTCAACAGCGAGCGGCGCCTGCCGAACGGCACTTCCGTCGGCGAACGCATCACCGATAACACCCTCATCCGCGTCGCTATTGACCTACTTCTTCAACGCGAGCACGAAATTCAGGGGACAAGTGAAGAAGCAATAGCCAGAGGTCTAGGTTTGAAACCACGCCGTATCGGCAGGTAGCACACTCCGACGCGATCCCGACCCCGCCCGCCCAATGGCCACACGCCGGGCGGGCATCGTCGTTTAGAAGGATTGGTCCTGCGCTCCGCTTTTGCCTGACCAAACAGACGCGCGTTTTGCTGCTGTCCTTCGGATTGTGCGTGCCTGCTCCGCAGTGTCAACCGGCTGGCGCCGGCTGCGGGCACACCAATCCTGTCCGGCGCTCCTACCGTCGCTTATTTCCTCCCAGGATTGGCGCACCCCTGGCACCTACGGCGTTGAGCACTGCTCCGTCAGGCACAGCTGCGCGTTGCTCCGCCAGCAGGCAAAACAACGACGGGGGAGAGGGGCAGCTGCTGGTACACCACAGCCCAGCTTCCCCACCTGCGAAAGAGGAGCACACATCTCATGACTGTTCTGGAAATGATCGACCCGGCCACCCTGACCATCGACGCGAACGTCCGCGCCGACGTCCAGCTCGATAAGGCGTTCCTGGCCTCCATCAAGGAACACGGCGTCATCCAGCCCGTCGTCGCCCACCGCGGCGAGGACGGGGGAGCGCACGTCCTGTACGGGCAGCGGCGCACCCTCGCCGCCGTCGAAACCAAACAATCCCTGATCCCGGTGTACGTGGTGGACAGCCTCACCGAAGCGGACCGGCTGGCCAAGCAGGTCGTGGAGAATGACCACAGGCAGGCTCTGACCGATCATGACCGGGCCGAAGCGTTCCACCAACTCTCCCTGCTCGGGGTCTCGGCCACGCAGATCGCCCGGAAAACCGGGGCGAAGAAAGCCACCGTCGACTCGGCGCTGAAAGTCCGCGCCAACGACACCGCCACAGCAGCCCTCGCCAACGGCATGACGCTGGAGATGGCCGCCGTCATCGAAGAGTTCCACGGCGATGAGGACGCGATCGTCAAGCTCGAGCAGGTCGCGGACCAGAACCCGCAGGGCTTCGACCACACGGCCCAGCGGCTCCGCGACGACCGGACGCGCGCCGCACTGATCGCAGAAGCCACAGCGGAGGTAGAAGCGCAGGGTCTGACGGTCGTGGACGAGGACGTGTCCTACTGGGATTACAAGGGCGCCATGGCCCGCATCACCGATCTGCGCACCAGTGAGGGTGAACCGCTCACCGTTGAAGATGCCGACGCCGCGCACATCGGCTGGTCCTATCTGGGCGAGGTCCGCGTCACCTACATCAACACCGATTGGAAAGCCGCAGGCTTCACCAAACCCGGCGCGGCACGGTCAGGGAAGATGACCGAGGAGGAAAAAGCCGAACGGCGCACCGTGATCGAAAACAACAAGGCCTGGGACGCCGCCACAATCGTACGCATCGAGTTCGTCCAGAAGCTCCTGAAAGCCAAAACCACACCCAAGGGAGCGCTCAAATTCGTTGCCCAGTCCATGGGATCGCACGGGTACACGGTCGCTGACGGGCTGTCCAAGCACAGCGGTTTCGCCGCCGAACTGCTCGGAGCCACCGACGAATACGGGGCATTGACCGCGATCACCAGCAAGGCGACCGCGAAGCATGAAACCAACGTCCTCGCCGTGGTCCTGGCTGGGTTCGAGAAGAGTCTGTCCCGCGCCTCATGGCGCAACCCGTCCAGCACCGCCAGCCACTACCTGAACCAGCTCGCTGTCTGGGGTTACACGCTCAGCGACGTGGAAACCCTCATCACCGACCACGGAAACACAGAAACACAGGAAACTGTAAACACAGAAACCAGTTCCACCAATGAAGCCCCGACGCCGGGGGAGACGTTCGAGGACGTCCGGACGGGTGAGGAAGAACTGATCGCGGAGGAAACCGGGTACGCCGACGCGAGCTGACCTAGGGGAGCGGTGCCCCTGCCACCTTCGGTGGCAGGGGTGCTGCCCGGCCCGGACGGAGCCGGCCCAGACGAATGACCTGGTGACTCGCTCGCTCGTACCAGGAAACGGGCCTCACTACGTTCGGGCTCGCGCTCGGAGTCAAGAATGTGAGCGGCCCTTCGCTTCGCTGCGGCCTGATACGCCGGGCGCTCCTACGTCACGCCCGGCAGTTGCTTCGTGTTTTGCTGCTGTCCTCCGGATTGTGCGTGCCTGCTCCGCAGCGTCAACCGGCTGGCGCCGGCTGCGGGCACACCAATCCTGTCCGGCGCTCCTACCGTCGCTTAGTTCCTCCCAAGGATTGGCGCACCCTGGCACCTACGGCGTTGAGCACTGCTCCGTCAGGCACAGCTGCGCGTTGCTCCGCCAGCAGGCAAAACAACGACGGGGGAAAGGAAAAACCCACCTGGTACATCACCGGGCAAAACCCTCCCCACCCTGCGACGAAGGAGCACATCGTGAACACCACCAACCAGCCACAATCCCGCCAGGACGCGGTGACCCGTTTCGTGTCCGTCCCCGACACAGGCCGGACCGTCACCATCGCCGGGTACGCCGCCCCCGTGCAGGAACTGCGGGAAATCACCGAGTACCGGGAACCGGGGAAACTCACCGCCTGCAACCTCCTGCTGAGCGGGGACAACCCACACCGGGACCGCGCCCGCGCACGGTTCACCATCGACACGACCACCGGCCTCATCAGCCGCTGACTACCCGGAAAGGACACCGATCATGACCACCACACGCCTGCTGACCCGTACCGTCACCGCCGACACCGAAGAAACCATCACCGTGCCCGCGCTGCCTGCCGATGACAGGACCGGCGACGGGTACGACTGGATGAACACGCTGAACGGCTCCGGCTGGGTGCCGCTGCCCGGGTGGGCGAGCGAGGGCTGGGACGCCGGGGCCTGGCCCTACATCATCTTCACCGTGGCACGGCACCGCGACGAGGTAGGGGAGCTGTTCGGGTACGGCACCTACGTGGAAGGCGACACCCGCGCCTCCTGGTACCGCTCCCAAGAGGCATGCTTCGAAGCGATCACCGAGGACGTCTTCTTCCACTGGAAATCCGGCCAGTCCCACGGACCCCACCACCTCCCCATGACCGCCGCCGGGCTGCCCGGCGGGGACCGCCGGCCCTACAACCCGACCAGCTAACCCAACCAGGAGGGGGATGGTATCCCCGCCACCTTTCTGGTGGTGGGGGTGCTGCCCGGACCGGACGGAGCCGGCCCGGACGAGAAGGATCCTGGTGACTCGCCCGCTCGCACCAGGAAACGGGCCTGCGCTACCGCTCCGGACAGTAGCTGCCGTCGGCTCCTGCGTCGCCGTCGGCAGGGGTTCTTGTGGTTTTGCTGCTGTCCTACGGATTATGTGTGCCCGCTCCACCGGGTCAACAGCTGCGCTGCTGCATCCGCCCAGAAGGTGTCCGGCGCTCCTAAAGTCGCTTATTTCCTCCCACCTTCTGTGCTCCTTTGCCCCTGCCGGGGTTGACCCGGCTCCGTCGGGCACAAGCAAGCGAGCTTGCCAGCAGGCAAAACAACGACGAGGGGAGAGGGCGACTGCTGGACCACCACAGCCCGAAACCCCATTCTCTGCGACTAAGGAGCATCACATCATGATGGGAAAGACCCCACTGTCTGTTTCGTCCCCGGCCGACATTCTGGCCTACGTCCTGCACACCCTCGGCTTCACCCCGCAGGATTCATTCGTGTTCCTGACCATGCACGGCAAGCAGCTCGGCGCGACCCTGCGCCTGGACGCCCCCGGGCCCGAGGTCAGCCCCGCCCAGTACGCGGCAACCGTCCGGCATTACCTAGCCCACGATGGGGAGGCGGACGGGGTCCTGTCCATCGCCTACACCGACCGGGCCACCATCGACGGCACCAAACCCTACAGCGAGCACTCCACCGCCATCGACAACGCCCTTGACACTGCGGGAACACCGATCCGCGACAGCTGGTTGGTGACCAGTGAGCAGTGGGAAACCTACTTCTGCCAGGACGCGGACTGCTGTACCCCGCGCCCGCTGGATGAGGTCACCGACAGCATGCTCAACGCCCACCTGATCTACGAGGGCTCCAACCCCACCGCCGGGACCATCACCATCCCCGACTACACCGGGAACACTCCGGAGACCCTCGACCGGATCGGGGACATCATCACCGGCTGGACCATCACCGACCCCGCCGACTGGACCGCTCCGGTCATGACCGGATGCCGGGCACTCTGGCAGGAAACCCTCGGCACAGTCCCTGACGAGGACACCGCCCTGCACCTGATCGCGGCCCTGCACGCCCCGGCGGTACGGGACCGGATCATCGCCGACACCATCAGCACCGACGACGACCCCGATACGTTCGCGCAGGTCGTGATCGGACGCTACCCCGCACGCCCCGACTGGGACCGCGTCGACGCCACCCAGAACCTCCTCACCGGGCTCCTCTCGTCCACGCCGTCCGAAGCACGGGCACCGTTGTTCGCGTTCCTCGGCTGGATCCACTGGTACAAGGGCCGCTCCTCCATCGCCGCCCAGTACCTCACCACAGCACAGGACACCGACCGTGAGCACCGGCTCACACAGCTCCTGACCCAGCTCGTGAACACCGGAACCCTCCCCGTATGCGTCACCAGCAAGGACACCGCCTACCAGCGCTAACCAGCAAGTCTAGGGTTGAAGAGCTGGGGCAGGGAATGGAACGGGTTCCCTGCCCCAGCTTCCCCCTGGGTGCGCGGCGGCGGCCTCCCCCGCTGGCGCACTGAGGAAAGATGGGTTTCAGGTGGCAAGGGAGGGGTTCCTGACTTACCCGCTGCGTGACGGCTGGCATCTCTTTCGGTGCTTGCTGGTCTATGAGGAGACGTGTCGGCTCGCCTTCCCTGCCAC
>NZ_JAROKN010000109.1:0-3206 GCF_029455255.1 Arthrobacter vasquezii
GGGCGGGTTCCCGGCAGTCCTGGCAGGCCAGGGCAGGTGAGAATCCCGTGCGCGCAACCTGGATCAGGACAGGCCCGCGCTGCAGCCCATCCCTGGCGGCGCGCCAGGCCACCGGAGGAATCCGGACCTGGTGCGTCAGCGGTTCGCGGTCGGTGTGAAAAGTATCGGCCGAGTGAAGGACCCGCGGAGCGAGCCGACGCACGGCCGGACGATCAGCGGTAAGGGACTGTGCCCAGCCGCTGTCGATCAGCCGCTGGGCCTCGACGCTTCGGGAGGCTGAAGCAATCAGCAGTCCGCAACCTTGCAGTTCACTGCGCAGCAGCAGCACCTCGCGGGCGTGCTGGTAAGGGGCGCGTGGTTCACTGTGTGACTCATCATTGTCGTCCCAGAGGCACACGAGCCCCAGGTTCCGCACAGGTGCATAGGCGGCGGACCGCGTACCCACCGCCACTCTGACCTGTCCATGCAGGAGTTTGAGGAAGTTGCGGTACCGGGGGGTGGGGCCGTCTTCGGCGGTAAGCCGGACGAACTCATCCGCACCGATGCGCGCACGAAGTGCCTCTTCAACACGGCCGAGGTCCCGCTGGTCAGGAACAACGACGACGGCGCCACGCCCCGCCGCCCAAACTGCATGTACCGCTTCGGCCAGTTCCACCGGCCACCCGGCCGGCCCGTAGCCTCCGAGTGTCGTCAGTACCGCGCGCGGACTCTCACCTTCGGTCAATCGTGCCAGGAACAACGTGCCGTTGACGTACCGGTCGTACACAGAGGGCTGACCGGCCTGTGCGGGCACATCGGGGGGAACCGTCCCGTCAACTGTGAACTCCTTCTCCACGCGGGCCACCCGCGGAGGCACTGCTGATCGAAGGACATCGCTGACGGAGCCGGCGTAACGGGCCGCCACGGCGGCTGCAAGTGCCAGGATTTCAGGGGTCGCCACCGGATGCGCAGACACCACCCTGGCCAGCGGCAGCAAACGTGCCGGGCTGTCGGAGACGGCAAGCCGTTCGATGATGAACGCCGCATGCTCCCGCCCGGCGAAGCGGACTTTGACCCGGGCGCCAGGGACGGCGGCGTCGTCGTCCAACGCCGGAACCAGGTAATCAAACGGACGGTCAAGATGCGGCAGTGGTGAATCGATCAGGACCCGGGCGACTGGCAACTCGGCTGCGACCGGGGACGTACCGCGCGGAGCCGCCGGTGCGCTGAAGCCCTGCAGCAGCGAAAGCTGCCGTCCATCGTCGGAACTCATCGGTTCGAAGGTAATACCTGCCTACGCGTTGAAGTAGCTCTTGAGCTCGTCGGTGCGGTCCGTGAGTTCCCAGTTGAACCCCTCGCCCTCGCGGCCGAAATGCCCGTGCGCGGCGGTCTTTTGGTAGATGGGCCTGAGCAGGTCAAGAGAATTGATGATCGCCAGGGGGCGGAGGTCAAAAATCTCGTTGATAGCCGAGCCGATTGCAGCGGGATCGACCTGCTCGGTACCGAAGGTCTCCACGTAGATGCCGACCGGCTGCGCCATGCCGATTGCATACGCGATCTGGATCTCCGCGCGGCGGGCAAGCCCGGCAGCCACGACATTCTTGGCGACCCAGCGCATGGCGTAAGCGGCCGATCGGTCAACCTTTGACGGATCCTTGCCGCTGAACGCACCGCCGCCGTGACGGGCCATTCCACCGTAGGTGTCCACAATGATCTTCCGTCCGGTCAGTCCTGCGTCTCCGACCGGCCCGCCGATGACGAATTCACCGCCCGGGTTGAGGATATGGCGGACGTTTGAAACGTCGAGCTGGGACGTTGCCAGGACTGGGCTGATCACGTGCTCCACGAGGTCAGCCCGCAGGGTTCTAAGGTCGACTCCCTGGGCGTGCTGAGAAGAAATGACCACCGAGTCGACGCTGACCGGCCTGTCGCCGTCGTAACCGATTGTGACCTGTGTCTTGCCGTCCGGGCGCAGGTAGGACAGCGTGCCGTTCTTCCGGACATCGGTGAGCTGCTCGGACAAGCGGTGGGCCAGCCAGATGGGCGTCGGCATCAGGACGGGCGTCTCGTCGCTGGCGTACCCGAACATGATCCCCTGGTCCCCTGCACCCTGGGCATCATAGGGGTCGGTGCTGGTACCCTCCCGTGTTTCGAGCGACCTGAACACGCCTGAGGCGATCTCGGGAGACTGCTGACCAATGGAAACGGAGACACCGCAACGCGCTCCGTCGAAGCCATTCGCTGATGAGTCGTAGCCGATTCCCAGGATGGTCTTGCGCACGATCTCCGGGATTTCGACGTACGCTTCGGTGGTCACCTCGCCGGCCACGTGGACCAGGCCCGTGGTCACAAGGGTTTCCACCGCTACACGGGACCGTGGGTCCGCCGCCAGCAGCGCATCCAGAATGCCGTCGCTGATCTGGTCACAGATCTTGTCGGGATGGCCCTCAGTCACCGATTCCGAGGTGAACAATCGCAAGGGATGGCTAGGCGTATGGGGTGAATTCACGTGATCACTCTACTTGGTCGGATGAGGTCCCCAGCATGGCAGCAACCCGCGCAAGGATGACGGCTGCAACGCTGGTCTTGCTCCCGCTCACGGTCTCCGGCTCCGCGCCGCCCGCGTCCAAAATAGTCACCTCAGTGGAATCCTGACCAAAGACCAGTGAGCGACCCACCCTGTTCAGTATCAGCAGGTCGCAGCCCTTGCGCTGCAGTTTCTGCTGTCCGTGCGCAAGAGGTGTGGCGTCGTCGTCGCCCGTTTCGGCAGCGAATCCGACAATCACCGCAGGAGATTCCAGCTCTGCGCGCTGCTGCACCACTTCCACGAGGATGTCCGGGTTACGAATCAGCGTGATCACAGGGTTCTCACCGTCGTCGCGCTTTTTGACCTTCGTATCCGAGACGGTGTCCGGTCGGAAATCAGCAACGGCCGCAGCCATGATCAGTGCATCCGACCGCTGCGCCAGCTTGAGCGTGACTTCCCGCAGCTCTTCGGCGGTTTCCACGACCGTGAGCTGCGCACCGGGCGGAGGCTGCACTTCCAGATGGGCCGCAATGAACTGCACGGTAGCGCCCGCCTGAAGAGCGGCCGCGGCAAGCGCCACCCCTTGCTTCCCGGAGGACCGGTTACCAAGGAAACGCACCGGATCGAGCGGTTCGCGGGTGCCGCCTGCGGTGATGGTGACCGTGCGGCCGGCCAGCGGACGTGCTGCCCCGGCCGGCGT
>NZ_JAROKN010000110.1:0-3193 GCF_029455255.1 Arthrobacter vasquezii
GGGGGGGGGGGGGGGGGGGGGGGGGGGGGGGGGAGGGGGGGGGGGGGGGGGGTTGCCCGCGCGGTGCAACAGACGACGACGCTCCCACAGCCTGAGGCTGCGGGAGCGTCGTCGTCGTGACAGGCAGTGGCTGCCTACCGTGCAGCGGCTTCCTCGGCCGTGCCGAGGTCTTCCTCCTGACGCTCCGGCTCAAGGGCCGGTGCAGCGGGAGTACGACGACGTTTCGCGCCGATAATCGCCGGATCCTTTGAGAGGTCCATCATGAGCGCCACGCAGAGGCCCACCATGATGAGGACAAACGGTGCTGCGGCGATGATCGTCAGCGTCTGCAGCGCACCGAGACTGCCGATGAAGAGCAGGACTGCTGCTACCGCGCCGGTCATGGTTCCCCACAGAATGGTGAGCCACTTCTTCGGGTTCTCGGAACCGAAGGAGGAGAGCGAGCCCAGCACGATCGAGGCGGCATCCGCGCCGGAGATGAAGAACACCGCAACGAGCAGGACGACGAGGATCGCCGTCACCGAGGCCAGCGGGTATTCAGCCAGCAGCGCGAACATCGCTGACTCCTGACTCTCCGCGTTGGCCGCGGCGATGTCCACGCCGTTATTCTGCGCGGTAATCGCGGTGCCTCCCCAGACACCGAACCAGACGAGGCTGACGAGGCTCGGCACAGCGACGACGCCGAGGATGAACTCACGGATGGTGCGGCCGCGCGAGATCTTGGCGAGGAAGGAACCGACGAACGGCGTCCATGAAACCCACCACGCCCAGTAGAAGATAGTCCAGGCTGAGAGCCAGTCCTGGCCGCCGAAGGCTCCGGTGCGAGTTGCCATCTGGGGGAGGGCAAACAGGTAGTTGCCTGCGGCGGAAGGGATCAGCTCGAGGATGAAGACCGTCGGGCCCACGATGAACAGGAAGGCGAGGAGCACCAGCGCGGCAATCATGTTGCCGTTGGAGAGCCATTTGATGCCGCGGGAGATACCGCTGACGGCGGAGACGACGAAGCACACGGTCAAGAGCCCGATGAGCCCTACCTGGACCCAGATGTTGCTTTCGATCCCGAAGACTTCGGTGAGCCCACCGTTGATCTGGACAACGCCGAGACCCAGGGAGGTAGCGGAGCCGAACAGGGTTGCGAAGATAGCGAACACGTCGATTGCGCGCAGGGCCTTGATATTGGTGCGCCCGCGGAACAGCGGAGCGAAGGCGGCGCTGAATCCGATGCCGCGTCCCTTGCGGAACGCGGAGTAGGCCAGGGCCAGTCCGACGACGGCGTAGATCGCCCACGGATGCAGAGACCAGTGGAAGAGCGTGTAGTTCATGGCCTGACGGGCGGCGGCGTCGGTACCTGGCTCCACACCTGCAAGCGGCGGCGTCAGGTAGTGGGAGATGGGTTCGGTGACGCCATAGAACATCAGGCCGATCCCCATGCCCGCGCTGAACATCATTGCAATCCAGGAGGCGCGGGAGAAGGCTGGCTTCTCATCGTCGGCTCCGAGGCGGATGCGGCCGTACTTGCTGAGGGCGAGGAATGCCGCGAAGACAACAAAGCCGGTTGCGGTGAGGACAAAGGCCCAGGAGAAATTGGTTACCAATCCATCGAGGACGCTGCTGGTGACATCGGCAAAACCGGTGGGGAAAGCGACACCGAGGATGACCAGCGCCAGCACGACCACCAGGGACGTGTAGAAGACGGGACGATCAAGAACACCCTTGCTGGGTGCTTGTGCGGAGGCCGTTCCCGGCGGCCCTGACTGTATTTGGGCAGGATTGTGTGCGGAATCAGACATAATTCCACCGTACGCTCTGTACACAAGCGCATTCGGTGTGTTAGGTGCAATGGCCCATCAGGGGTTGGATCGTGAGAAAAGTTACCGAAACTTAGCGGATTCGGGTTGCCAGCCCGGGATATTCGATAACCACGCCCTCCCTGTCGATCTGCAACTCCGCCGTGAACCCATGGTTGTCGGAGCTGTAGAGAACTACGCCGTTCCGCTCGTTGTTCGCTGAACGCAGTTGGCTGTACATCTGGCTGCTGCGCATCACCCGAAGGCTAGGAACCTCCACCCATGCCATGACCATTGAGGTCTCATCCGCCGGCGCCAACTCCTCGGAGTGCAGGTTCAACCGCAGGATGGGCATCGTGTTGGTCAGCGGGCACAGCCCCAGATCACAGTCGAGGGCACCGATCAGCAAGGAAGGGTCTTCGATGCCTGGTGCGGGGAGGTCGCATTCGCCGGAACTTGAGCCGGTGCTGGTCCACACGCCGTCACTGTCCCGCTCCAGCTCGAGGTGCCGGCTCCAGCCGTGACCATGCACCGTCGCGGTCAGGCGGCGGGTTACCCAGCCCTCCGCCGTCGTGAGCGCCCAGCTCATGGCATACGAGTCTGTCCTGGATGTGCCGTGTGCGCTCAGCCGACCCGGCTCCAGATTGATCGTGGCGGAATCCAGGCGGCCCGGATCGTCGATGCCCTGCCAGGTGTGGAGCAGACTCGTATGCAGTTGATTAGCCATTCGATTACCTTATGGAGCGTTGGGGGCGGCGCGCCAGAGAGATCGCTCGTCGGGCACCGGATTCCCCTGTTTCCGTACCAAGTTCAGAAGCAGGGGCGCGGCCTACCGGAGGCCGCGCACATTCAACGCCAGGTACAGGTGTACGCGGTCTGCGGTGATGGCGGGATCGTAGCCCGTGAGTTCGACGATCTGCTGCAGACGGTAGCGAACGGTGTTCCGGTGCAGCTGCAGCACGTCCGCAACGGCGGCCACCGACCCGTTATGAGCCAGGTACTTCTCGAGCGTGAGCATCAACTCTGCGCCGTGGCGGTCATCGAACGCCACGACCGGATCGAGCGCTTCGGCGGCCAGATCCGCCAGCGGCACGTCCTCACTTGCCATGAGGAGGGACGTGAGGCTGAGCCGGTCCGGTTGGTTGACCGCCTGGCCCCGGGTCAGCGACTCCCGCGCCTCGAAGTAGCTCCAGCGCAGCCCGCTGGGCTGGGCATAGCCGCCCCCGAAGCCTACTTTCGCTGTGAAACCGGCGCCGTGAAGGTAGGCGCTCAGCGCCTGGCTGAAAGACTCCCCGTCACCTTCCGGCACCGCGATCACCAGGCGGTCGTCCACAACGGCCGTGACGGCGTCGTCGTACGCGCCCGGCAGTGGAAGCGTCCGCAGGGCGCGGCGCTGACCGGTTGCC
>NZ_JAROKN010000111.1:0-3023 GCF_029455255.1 Arthrobacter vasquezii
CAGCGTATGGAACGCGCGGCGGAAACGGCGGCGGCCGGCAGTGCCGCCCGCCAATGAGCGGGCGGAAATCCCAACCTTGAGTGACCGGTCGTAGGCCGTGCGTCTGGAGGGGGCGAGCGCGAAGCCGAAGTCGACGTCGTCGTGCACCTCCGGGTCCAGACGGTGGATCCGTGAACGCACGCTCTCCCAGTCCGCGCGCCGGAAGGCGCAGTTCGAGCCGAACGGCGGCCAGTGGGCCATGGCGAGCCCCATGGAGACGAAGTACGCCTGCATATAAGCAAGGTTGGCCAGCCACGCACGGAGGGGTCCGGCGTCGTAAAAGTTCCCGGGACCGGTCAGCACGGCGAGGTCGGGTTCCGCGTCAAAACGGTCCGCGATGCGTTGAAGCCAGTCAACCGGCGGGAGCGTGTCCGCGTCGCAGCGGACAATGATGCTGCCGAGCGCGGCGTCGTAGCCGGCGGAGGCAGCAGCAGCGATTCCGGGCGCCGGCTCCCTCAGCACGCGGGCACCGAACCGGGCAGCCACCTCCGCGCTGCTGTCGGTGGAGTTGTTGTCCACCACGATGACCTCCAGCGGGGCCGTTGTCTGCTCGGCGAGTGCTTCAAGGCAGCGAGTCAGCGGACCGGCGTCGTCCTTGCAGGGGATCACCACGGACAGGGACGGCATGTGCTGATCCTAGCCGCCGCCTGCAGTTCTTTCGGTGTCGTCTCCAGGGAAGAAGAGATCCTCGATGGTGCAGCCGAAGATCGCGGCCAGCCGGAATGCCAGCGGCAGGGAGGGATCAAACCGGCCGCGTTCGATGGAGATGATGGTTTGTCGCGAGACGCCCAGTTCATCGGCGAGCCGCTGTTGGGACCACGCCAACCGCTGGCGGGAATCGTGGACAGAGTTGCGCACATCAGCCCTTGCGTTGGAGGACCAGGTAGCGGATGCCGAAGGAGGCAAAGCACGCGAGCACAACAGCGGGAAGGACGAGCTTGAGGTCGACGGGAAAGTTTGCGGGGATGAACGCAAGGATGGTCGCGCCCGCTCCGGCGAGCAGGACGAGGTCGGTGAACGCGCCGGCGGCCGCACGGTCATACCACCCGGATTCAACGGATTCCTCCGGCCGGTCGGCGGCACCCTTGATGGTGCCGCGGTCCACCACGACGGCGTAGACGAGGGCGACCAAGGGCAGGGCCAGGCAAAGGGCAAAGACCACGCCGCCAAGCATCGGATTGGACTCGGTGGCGCCCATTGCAGCTGCCACCACCCCGAGCGCTGCCGCTAGCGCCAGCCCGGCGGGAATAGCTACCCCCAGTGCTGGGAAACCGCCCCTTTTTGTGGTGCCCCACGGTGTGCGTACCTGTTGATCGTGCATTGGTTCCTCTCCATCATGTAAACCTTGCTTTACATGACAAGTTTGCTTTACACGCTGTCTACTGTCAAGCGCCATTCACTGCCAGGCAGGGGCGCTTTGGAAGGCCTCACGCACAGCGCGCAACGCGGCCAGTAGGCTTGAGTTCATGATCGCCGACCTCATCCGACGGCCGGCCACGCACGCCGAAGTCGCAGCGGACGGCGTGCGGGCTGCAGCCGTACTCAGCACCATCGTGATGGTGTTCTGGTGGGGGCCGGTGGACGTCGCCGTGTTCTTCCTCGCGCTCGGTGGCCTCACGTTGTCCCGCTATGCCCGTCCGCACCCGGTGTTCGATGCGGTGTACGGATGCGCGCTGCTGTTCGCATGCTGGAGCAGCGTCCTGAATGTGTACGAACTTATTGCCTGGTGGGACCTGCTGGTGCACTGCGTCTGCACCGGGCCGGTGGCCGGCATGGCGTACGTGCTTGGATCGCACCTGCAGGTCTTGCCCGCCGCCGGCCACGGACGCCGGAACCGCGTGGGTGTGGTGCTGCAGGTGGTGCTCCTCGGCATGGCGCTCAGCGTCCTGTGGGAATTCGCCGAGTGGGCCGGTGATGCCTGGGTCACCGAGGACATCTACGTAACCTATGCGGACACCATGGGCGACCTCGCCGTTGCCACCCTCGGGTCACTCGCGGCGGGGATTCTGCTCGTAGCGCTCAGCCGCCCGCGCGTCCGGTCCTACCAGTAGCCTGCCACGCGGCTTCGAAAATCATCCACGCCTGAAGTTGCGTGGACAGTTCTACTGAGCCCTTACCGGCCGAAGCTCCCGGCGCGGCAGAAAAGACCAGGACAGTACGACGACGGCGGCCGCCGGCTTCCCGCTCCGTGCGCCCCTCCCACAGGGCGCGCGCCGTCGTCGTGATCAGGGTGCGGGCGATTGTGCGGGTTGCTTCCGGCAGGTGCGGTGAAACCGCCGCGAGCGCAAGGTAGCGGGCGAGGATTCCCGTGAACAGGCCCCCGTCGCCGCCGCCGTGGGTGCGCAGGGCGCCGTCCGGCTGGACGAGGTGGGTTGCTATGGCGGTGATCAGGCCTCTGGCGCGGTCAAGGCTTCGTTGGTCTCCGAGGGCCAGCAAAGCGCCGAGGGCCGGGCCCTGGTTGTAGGTGTAGAGGTCGGTGACCAGCCGTTCGCCGGGCATGCGGATGCCGTCGAAGAGGAGCCCGGTTGCCGGATCCAGCAGCCGGGCGAAGAGCCAGTCCACCAATTGTGCCGACTCGTCCTTCCGCCCGATGCGTGCGAAGTAGAGCGCCGCCGGGGCCGTAGCCGGGGTGTTCTTGAAATCGCGGGATGTGTTCCAGAAGAGGCCGCCGCCGAGGTCTGAAGTGTGTGCTGAGATCAGGGCCGCGGTCAGTGTGGGAAGCGGTCTGGTGTCTGCGATATCGGCTGAGCGCAGGGCAGCGAGGGCTAGCCAGGCCATGTCGTCGTAGTAGCTGTTTCTCCAGCGCCCGCCGTTGCGCAGGCGGATGGTGCGCAGGAGGCGGCGAGCGCGCGTGCGGTGAGCGGCGCCGTCGTCGTGATGGGTGATGTCTGCGCGCTCCGCCGCATCGAGGAGGCAATCGAGATAGTGCGCCTGCCACCAGTAGTGCCACGGAACTGTGCTCCGGTTCGGGAGATTGACCTGCG
>NZ_JAROKN010000112.1:0-2986 GCF_029455255.1 Arthrobacter vasquezii
CGCGGTGTCCATGGCGTCGGCGACGCCGAGCCCATAGGACCAGAGTTCCCGGCGGTAGGCGAGCGTGGTGTCCCAGTCGAGGACCGCGGGCGCACCGGGAGTGTTGTCCGCGGTGACCTCAGGGATGACGTGTGCAGCCGCGTACGCGTGCCGGGCGGTGAGCGGCGCCGCTGGCTTGGCCCATTCCCGCGCGGGAGCGAGTTCGTAGCGCTCCAGCGAACCGGCCGCAGTGGGGAGGTAGAGCGAGGTCATAGCGTGATCTCCGGGATGTCAAGAGTACGGCGCTCAGCGGAGGACTGCAGGCCAAGCTCGGCGAGCTGGACGCCGCGGGCTGCAGACAGCAAACCGAAGCGGTGCTCGCGGCCGGCGGAGACGTCGCGGAGGAACTCTTCCCACTGCAGCTTGAAGCCGTTATCCAGCTCGGCGTTCGCGGGTACTTCCTGCCACTGGTCGCGGAAGGACTCCGTGACGGGAAGATCCGGGTTCCACACCGGCTTGGGGGTGTGGGCCCGCTGCTGGGCAACGCACTTGTTGAGCCCGGCAACCGCTGAACCGTGGGTTCCGTCGATCTGGAACTCAACCAGTTCGTCCCGGTAGACGCGGACAGCCCAGGAGGAGTTGATCTGCGCCAGCACAGGCTCCCCCGCAGGTGTCTCCAGTTCGAAGATTCCGTACGCGGCGTCGTCGGCGGTTGCCTTGTATTCCTTGCCCTGCTCATCCCAGCGGGCGGGGATGTGGGTGACGGTGTTGGCGTTGACGGTCTTGACCTTGCCGATGATGCCCTCGAGCACGTAGTTCCAGTGGCAGAACATGTCCGTGGTCATGCCGCCGCCGTCTTCCTTGCGGTAGTTCCACGAGGGGCGCTGGGCCGCCTGGTGGTCACCCTCGAAGACCCAGTAGCCGAACTCGCCGCGCAGGGACAGGATACGGCCGAAGAAGCCTTCATCCACCAGGCGGCGCAGCTTCACCAGGCCGGGCAGGTACAGCTTGTCGTGGACAACGCCGGCGGTAACCCCGGCTTCCTGGGCGATCTGCGCCAGCTCTACGGCCTCGGCGAGGGTCTCGGCCGTGGGCTTCTCGGTGTAGATGTGCTTGCCGGCAGCCATGGCCTTCTTGAGGGTCGCGGCGCGCAGCGAGGTCATGGAGGCATCGAAGACGACGTCGACGGTGGGGTCCGCAATGATCCCGTCCAGGTCCGTGGTCCAGTGCTCAACCTTGTGCTGCTGGGCCAGGTCGCGGATCTTCGCTTCGTTGCGTCCTACGAGGATGGGCTCAACCTGCACCCTTGACCCGTCCGCAAGGGTGACGCCACCCTGTTCGCGGATGGGCAGGATCGAGCGCAGCAGGTGCTGCCGGTACCCCATCCGGCCGGTGATGCCATTCATCGCGATGCGGATGGTCTTGGTCTCAGTCACGTTGTACTCCCGAAGAGGAAAGAATGTTGGTGGAAAGCGCTTTCCAATATAGGGTAGTGATCGAGACCACGTCAACCCCTCCCCGCTGAGTGAGCTTCCGACCGCACCGAAGGTCGCTTGCCGCACACCCAGCGGGAGCATGTACTACGCGAAGGAGCCCGGTGGCCGCTGTAACCCTGTCCGGTGTGGCCAGCCATGCCGGAGTTTCCCTGGCCACGGCATCCCGCGTGCTGAACGGCTCCTCCCGGCGCCCGGCGGAAGAAATCGCCGAACGCGTCCGCGCCGCGGCGCTCGAACTCGGGTACGTGCCCAACGCGCAGGCGCAGGCCCTCGCCCGCTCCTCCACCGGCCTGGTCGGCCTCGTTGTGCACGACATCTCGGACCCCTACTTCTCCTCCATTGCGCGCGGCGTCCAGCACGCGGCGCGGCACTATCGGCGCCAGGTCCTGCTGGCCAGCACCGATCCTTCGGAAAGCGCGGAGCACGACGCCGTCGCCGCCTTCGCCTCCCATCGCACCGACGCCATCATCCTGGCCGGCTCCCGCCGGGCACAGGCAGATCCCGAGCTTGAGCACGAGCTGGCCCGGTACCAGCAGAACGGCGGGCGCGTCGTGACCATCGGCGGCTCCCCCGGCTCCGGACTGACCGTACCGGTGGGCAATGCCGACGGCGCGGCGGACCTCGTAGCTTCACTCGTCTCGCTCGGAGTTACGCGGTTCGCCATCCTGGCCGGGCCCACCGAACTGAATACCGCACGGGACCGCGTCTCCGGCTTCACCCGCGCACTGAAGGCAGCGGGGCTGGAGCCTGCCGCCGTCGTCGTCAGTGGGTTCGACCGTGAGGGCGGCTTCGACGCCGCGCAACGCTGCTGGGACGAGCTCAAGGGGGAACGCGGCGTTTGCCTGCTGGCGGTGAATGACGTGATGGCAATCGGCGCGATCGCCGGCCTGCGCGCCCTGGGCGTTTCGGTCCCCGCGGATGCCCTGGTGACCGGCTTCGATGACATCCCTACCCTGCGCGACTACTTCCCCGCGTTGACCACCGTGCACCTACCTCTCGAGCAGCTGGGTGAAGAGGCGGCGAACCTTGCACTGGATCCTGACAAGGCGCCTCCGGCACCGATCCCCGGAGAAGTCATCATCCGCGAATCCGCAGGAGCTTAGCCCGGCGCCATGAGAATCCTGATAGCACCGGACAAATTCAAGGGCACGCTGACCGGAGCCGAAGCCGCCGAAGCGATGGCCGCCGGCGTCCGCCGCGTACTGCCGGATGCGCACCTCACCCTGCAGCCCATCGCGGACGGCGGTGAGGGAACCCTCGAGGCCGTCCTCGCTGCCGGAGGCGACAGGCGGCAGACCAGGGTCCGCGGACCGCTGACCGACTGGGTGGACGCCCCCTGGGCGCTCACCGGTTTTACGGCCGTCATCGAGACGGCCCGTGCAAGTGGGCTCGAGTTCATCACGCCTAGCGGAGCCACGGCCGGTTCGGCCCACTGCTACGGCAGCGGTGAGCTGCTGGCTGCTGCTCTCGATGCCGGCGCCACGGAGATTGTGCTGGGCGTGGGCGGGTCG
>NZ_JAROKN010000113.1:0-2341 GCF_029455255.1 Arthrobacter vasquezii
ATATCACAAAGACTTCAGGAATCATGAAACTACGTCACAAATCGTTCCACCCATCAAAACCCGGACCTTCGCCAGATCCCGCGCGGAATGGAGGCCAGCTGCTCATGGATGAACCTGCGGGATTCCAGACAGACGACGGTCGTTCGACCACTTCAACCTGCAGCCAAAGCCGCGAAATTCTCCGGTTTCAGGCGCTCTGGCGGTCACCGCGAACCGAAGCTGAAAGTGAAATCAGCTCCGAATTCGCCAAGCCGGCCTGCTGCTGATCGACGTTGGAGACTGCAGGATGAAGAGAAACTATGACGTTCTCCAACGCGGCGCGAAGGTTCTGATTAGCCAGCCCGGTGGACCGATCGAATTCTTCCTCTTCTGCCTCCAGAGTCGACAGGAGTTGCCGGCCGATAGCAGTGAGCTCGACCAGGAGGACACGGCGGTCCTCTTGGTCACGCACCCGGTGCACAAAGCCTCGCAGCTCCAGCCGCTCCACGGTCTTGCCCACAGTCTGCGGCTGAATATGCAGCACGGCGGCCAGGCGGGCCTGGGCAACCGCCGATCGATCGGAGAGGACCCGCAACAGAGTCAGGCCGGAGTGGGTGATCCCATGGGCTTTCAGCCGCTCGTTCTCGTAGCGTTCGTTCATCCGGGCTGCCGTATTGAGCAGCCGACCGATCGACCATGAGTTGATTTCCACTGGTTCCCAACTTCCCTTTGTGCCAGCCCGGTCACCTCACTCGCGGGCTGTTGATAGGTAAGCCTACTGATGGTGGCCCTATTTCACCTGAGTATTATGCCGTGGTTTCACACAAGAAACGCTCAACCCTGGACAAGCCGGATCAGGGGAGCGTCCTGTTCGTCCAGTTCAGCATCGCGGCGGTCAAGTTCATCCGTAAGTTCTTCCTTGCGGATTTCCGTCTCGAACGACGGCGTGCCGTCCCGAACGTATTCAAGGTCAAGCTCGCGGTGCACCTTGCTGTTGAGGATCTCCACCTCAGTGAGCGCGAGCTCACTGAGGTCTTCGGGGAATGGGTCAGAGGGGCCGAGTTTGGAACTCAAAGTAATCGCCTATCGATCAGCACTTTCGGGCCTGCTTCTGGACCCCAGCCCGAGATGTGAAATCTCGTGGCAGTCAGAATCATAACCGTCCCGCAATCCTGATGCGTTTCACGTGGATTAAGAGTGCGTAGCACTACTCAGCATCCGGCGGCTTTCGCTGCGAGACAGTAACAGTCCGCGCCCGTCCAAACCCATTTCACCTGACCCGACTCGCGCCGTGAGCCCACGAAGCTCGCGCCCGGGATCAACGGTTGAGAATTTCTTCCTGGACGAGGCGGGCCAGGTCCTTGAGGAACTGCCCGTCTTCGACGGAAAAGTCGCGTGGTTTCTGATCGATGACGCACAGTGTGCCCACGGTCCATCCACCGGGTCCCCGTAAGGGGTAACCGGCATAGAAGCGGATGAATGGCTCGCCCAGCACGAGTGGGTTCTGCCGGAACCGTTCGTCCTCAAGTGCATCATTGATGATGAGCGGGCCGGCGTTCCGGACCGTCGTATCGCAGAAAGTGATCTCCCGCGGCAGATTCTGCTCAATCGGCCCAAGCACTGATTTGAGAAACAAGCGCCGGTCATCGAGCAAAGCGATGATTGACGAGCTGACCTGGAAGTGCTCCTTTGCCTGTTGCGTGTACCGATCAAACCGGGCCTCGGGGAAGGAGTCCAGTAAGCGGGTCCGGTCCAATGCGGCCAAGCGTTCATTCTCCTGTTCGACGGCGCTGAACAGGAATGCCCCTGCCGCACCGAGTCCCCGTCGCGGGTCCCTGTCAGGGGAGTCGGCGTCGCTCTCGGAATGAACCGGTACACGGGTCTGCACCGTTGTCAGCTCAAGCAGTTCATTGGCGGCTTCGGCCAGAAGATTTCGTTCCAGAGACGGCAATGACAGTTGGCCCGTCAGGTAGCACTGCACCTCGAACGCTGAGATGCCGCCTCCAAGTCCGTAGTAACGGATCCACAGATCCTCAACACTCAACTCCGCCTCAGACAAAGCCGTGGACGTCATGTCAATCTGCACTTGCTCGTTCAACGTACCTCCAGGGCAATCCAACTAGCGATCCCAGCAGCAGCCGAGCGGTAGGAAGCAGGAGGCTGGGATGATAAGCGTGCTGATCATCCCAGCCTAGACGCTTTTCGTCAGGTGAGGGGAATGACCTCGTAGGTATGGCCTGCCGCGCGAAGCCGCTCAACCAGGACGTCGCCGAGGGCGGTCGCCGGGGTCAGCGATCCTGCCGCGGGCGGCAGGCGGTCGCCGTCGAGGGCAAGCGAGAGCGCTGGAGGAACGTTGAACGAG
>NZ_JAROKN010000114.1:0-2338 GCF_029455255.1 Arthrobacter vasquezii
CCGGGCCGGACGGGATGTGACTTGATAGGAACGTGGCGAACTCAGGCTCTTCAGTGCTTTGTCCGCCCGGCCCGGTCACCCGTGCTCGCCACCGTCCCCATCGACAGGAACGAGACGCATGACGCTTGCAACGACTGAAACGACCAGCCGACCGGTATCCACGGTCACGATAGGCGTGGATACCCATTCACAGCTGCACCACGCTGCAGTCCTCGACCAGCACGGCTTACTGCTCGCAGATCGGCAGTTCACCACCGACATCGCCGGCTACCAGGAGCTGCTGGATTGGGCTGCCAGTTACGGCATCATCAACTCCGCAGGAGTTGAATGCACCGGCTCCTACGGAGCCGGCCTCACAAGACACCTCCTGGCCGCTGGCATTGACGTCGTCGAAGTCAACCGTGGACACCGCCTTACCCGCAGCCGCTCAGGCAAGAGCGATGTCATTGACGCTGAAGCCGCTGCACGGAAAGTCATATCAGGTGAATGTTCCTCTCCAGCGAAAGACACCACTGGCGCCGTCGAAGCAATCCGCAATCTGCACCTCCTCCGCGATTCAGCCGTGAAGTCGCGTGCTGCTGCACTCGTACAACTTCGCGACGTCCTCGTCACAGCCCCCACTGGAATGCGCGAACGCTTTGATGCAAGAACGCTCGAAGGCAAGGCCACGCAGGCACGCGCATTGCGCCCGGACAATTCGCGGCTGGACGAGCCCGAGCACGCGGTGAAGTATGTGCTGCGGGAGTTGGGGCGCCGTATCTTCAACCTCACGGCAGAGATCAATACGGTCGAGAAGCACATAACCAAGCTGGTGGAAGCGGTCGCACCGACCACTATCGCATTGCCTCAGGTCGGACCGATCACCGTCGCGCAACTGCTGATTACCGCAGGGCAGAACATTGACCGATTCCCCAGCGAAGCAGCCTTCGCCCGACTCTGCGGCGTCGCACCCATCCCAGTCTCATCCGGCAAAACCCACCGCATGCGCCTCCACCGCGGCGGAAACCGGCGAGCCAACCGGGCCATCTACCTCGTCACTATCTGCCGGCTACGCTACGACCCCAGATCCCAGGCATACCGCGACCGCAAACGTACCCAAGGACACTCATCAGCCGACGCAATCCGCAGCCTCAAACGCTTCGTCGCCCGCGAGCTCTACTACGCACTGAAAAAAGACCTGCTCAGAGGACCGAGGGCAGCACCATCCGACTTATCACTACCCTGCCGCTGAAAACACCTATTGTCCCGCAGCTCGCTCTTCACCGGACAAGTTACTGGTCGCCTATTCGAACGGTGCCAGGAGTATCGCCAAAAGGCGCAGGCCAGGGAGGGTTGTGATCGGCGAGGGTCCGCGTTGGCTCAGAAGGTGTGATCCAAGGTTGGGAAAGCTCCCTGACGTACTTCCTTCGCGAAGGCTTGAGCTGCCTTAGTCAGATCCTCGCGCAGGTTTGCGTACTGTTTCACGAAAGTGAACGGCTTTCCGCTCCCGAGTCCTGCCATGTCTTGCCAGACTAGGACCTGCCCGGTGGTGGAAGCTCCTGCACCGATACCGATCGTCGGAATGTCTACGGCAGCATCAATGCCGGTAGCGACGTCTTCGGGAATCATTTCCATCAGGAGGCAGAACGCCCCGGCCTCTTGCAGAGCCAGTGCGTCCTCCATGAGCCGCTTGGCGTCATCTCCGCGCCCTTGGACACGGTAGCCGCCGAGCTGGTGTTCTCTCTGAGCCGTGAAGCCGATGTGAGCCATCACGGGGATGCCTGCATTCGTGAGAGCCGATACGTGGGGAGCGAAGTGTTTCGTGCTCTCCATCTTCACGGCGTGTGCCAGGCCCTCTTTCATTAGCCGCACGGATGACTCCACTGCCTGTGAGGTGGAGACTTCGAAACTGCCAAACGGGAGATCTGCCACCACGAGGGGTCTCTGCACCGATCGCGTGACTGCAGCACATAAAGGAATCAACTGATCCAGTGTCACCGGGATCGAATTCTTATGGCCATAAACATTGTTAGAGGCGGAGTCTCCTACGAGGAGTACATCAATGCCAGCTTGGTCAAAAATCTCCGCTGCATACTGCTCATATGCGGTAAGCATCACAAAACGCTCGCGGACACGCTTTGCCTCTTGAAGGTGTCGGATACGGACATGCTTCACATCGGCAAGGGGCACAGTTCTAGAGGAATCGGTCATTCACTCATCGTACGGAGCTTGTATGCATCCACCGCCAGTACAGTGCCGGTGATTGCTCCGCCTACCGTTGCAAGAGGATCCCCAACTGCCATGGATAGGACCGACGAAACGTGGATGGGAAGTGGGCCGATTTGTCTATAGGAACATC
>NZ_JAROKN010000115.1:0-2037 GCF_029455255.1 Arthrobacter vasquezii
CTCGCAGGATCCTCGCGCGCCGGGCTGCCGGAATCCGCCCCACCCGCCGTAGGGAAGCGGTTGAAGGCCTCCGTCAGACTCTCCAGGGTCAGGGCCGGCTCCGGACGGACGGAAGCAGGCGCGTTCTCAGCTTTGGGGAGCGTCACCTGCTCCCCATTGATCGTCAGCACAGCGGCCGACGACGGCGCTTCCGCCACCGGCGAGACTCCTTGCCCGTGATCGTGCTCATGCGCCGCATGAGTGGCAGCGGCGATGCTGGCCAGGGCAGCCCGCGCGGCTTCGGCACGAGCCTGGCGTTCGGCGTCGTCGGCCCTCGGTTCCGGCGGGGAAACGTGCTCCTCCTCCACCGGCGGAGTCTTCGCCCGGCGCTTGCGTTCGCTGCGGGACATCTTCTCCTGGCGCAGGTGCTGCTGGTGGTTCTCCGTCGACACAGCGTGCCTGCGGTGCTCAACCGGTTCGTCATGGGTGACGACACCGCGACCCGCACAGTGCTCGCAGTTCTCGCCGAACACCTCCAGCAGCCCGGTTCCCATCCGCTTGCGGGTCATTTGGACGAGGCCCAGCGAGGTGACCTCAGCGACCTGATGCTTGGTCCGGTCCCGTCCGAGGCATTCGACGAGCCGCCGCAGCACGAGGTCGCGGTTCGCCTCGAGCACCATGTCGATGAAGTCGATGACGATGATGCCGCCGATGTCGCGCAGGCGAAGCTGCCGGACGACTTCCTCAGCCGCTTCAAGGTTGTTCTTGGTGACGGTTTCCTCGAGATTGCCGCCGCTGCCGGTGAACTTGCCTGTGTTCACATCGACCACGGTCATGGCTTCGGTCCGGTCGATCACCAGCGAGCCGCCGGAAGGCAGGAACACCTTGCGGTCCAGTGCCTTGTGGATCTGCTCGTCGATGCGCCGGGCAGTGAAGATGTCCTCGTCCTTCGTCCACTTCTCGAGCCTGCCCACGAGATCCGGGGCGACGTACATGACGTACGCCTCTATTGTGTCCCAGGCTTCCTCGCCGGAGACGATCAACTTGGAGAAGTCCTCGTTGAAGACGTCCCGGACCACCTTGATGGTCAGGTCCGGTTCACCGTAGAGCAGTTCCGGCGCGAGCGTCTTGGTTGACTTCGCCTTGCCCTCAATTGTCTCCCACTGGGAGCGGAGGCGGTTGATGTCGTGGGTCAGTTCCTCTTCGCTGGCTCCCTCTGCCGCGGTGCGCACGATGACGCCTGCGTTCTCCGGGAGCCGGTCCTTGAGGATCCGCTTGAGGCGATTGCGCTCAACGTCGGGAAGCTTGCGGGAGATTCCGGTCATGGAGCCGCCCGGCACGTACACCAGGTACCGCCCGGGAAGGGAGATCTGGCTGGTCAGCCGTGCGCCCTTGTGGCCCACCGGATCCTTGGTGACCTGCACCAGCACCGGGTCGCCCGACTTCAGCGCAAGCTCGATGCGGCGCGGCTGGCCGTCCAGTCCGGCCGCGTCCCAGTTGACCTCGCCGGCATACAGTACGGCGTTGCGTCCCCGCCCGATATCGATGAAGGCAGCTTCCATGCTGGGCAGGACGTTCTGGACCTTGCCGAGGTAGACGTTCCCGATCAACGAATCCTGCTGGGTCTTGGACACGAAGTGCTCCGCGAGCACTCCGTCCTCCATGACACCGATCTGGATCCTGTCGTCGCGCTGGCGGACCACCATCTGGCGGTCAACGGATTCACGACGTGCAAGGAACTCCGCCTCGGTGATGACCTGGCGGCGCCTGCCCGAATCCCTCGACTCACGACGGCGCTGCTTCTTGGCTTCCAGCCGGGTGGATCCCTTCACGCTGGTCACCTGGTCCGACGGCGCTTCCTGGCTCTGCCGCGGCGCACGGACACGCGTGATCGTGTTCGGCGGATCATCATCCTGCCCGCCGGTAAGTTCGAGGTCCTCATCACCGCGGCGGCGGCGACGGCGACGGCGGGAGGTCACCGGCTCGCTCTCCTCACCGGATTCCGCCGGCCCCTGGTTCCGGGCCTCCGGCCCGGATTCGGAGGCCTCAGACTCCGTC
>NZ_JAROKN010000116.1:0-1790 GCF_029455255.1 Arthrobacter vasquezii
GTCCGCGCGCAGCCGGCGCAGCGCTTCCTCGGCGTTCCAGTCGGGCCCGAGCAGGTCGGGTCCGAGGTAGCCGACGGCGTCGTCCTCCTCTGCCTGCGGGATGATGCGGAGGAATCCGAGTTCGAAACCCACGATTGTGGAGGTTTCCGTTTCCAGGATGCAGCGTGCCTTGAACGCTGGGCGGCGCCACTTCCCGCCTTTGGGATAGACGTGCCAGAGGCCCTCCATCTTCAGGTGGGAGTGGATGCTCCACTCTTCCTCCACACGAATGAGCAGATGCTTGCCGCGGGCGACGACGTCGCGCACCGTCCGGCCGGTGAAATCCACCGTCGCGAATTTCGGCACGCGGATGTCGCAGCGGGTGAGCTCCTTGCCGTGGAGTGCGCGGTTGAGGTCGCGGGCGGCGCGCCAGACGGTATCTCCCTCAGGCACGGATTCTCAGCCCCCGGGGCGTGCTGTAGAAGCCGGCATCGGCAAGGGCTCGTCCGGCTGCGGACTCGAGGACGGATTCGCCGTTGATTTTCTCGACGGCCATCTTGTCCGCTGCCCCGTGCCGGATTGCGGCAACCAGCGCCTCCGCTGCGGCGGTGAGGGGTTCGGTGTCTGCGGTGTAGGTAAGCATGGTTTTACCGCCGCGCTCAACATAGAGCGCAAGCTGCCCGTCGACCAGTACCACCAGGGCGCCGGCTTTGCGGCCGGGCCGGTGTCCGCCGTCGTGCTGTGGCCAGCCCAGCGCCGCTCCGAAGGGGTTCGCCGGATCTGTAGCAGCAAGCGCGACGGCGGTTGGCTTCTTCGCGAGGGCGGCATCCGGGCGTGCGTCCGCGCTGAAGGAGCGCAGCCGGTCCACCGTGGACGGCACCGCGAACTGCGCGGCGCCGAGATGCTCGATGAAGTAGCCGCGGCGGCACCGCCCCATTTCCTCCAGGCGCGACAGCATCTTGTACATGAGACCGAATCCGCCCGGAATACCCTCACTCGCAACGGAACCGCGGGTGAGCACGCCGTAGCGGTCCATGAGCAGTTCCGCGGTGGCGTGTGCCCGGATGGTGGTGTCACCTTCGATGCCCGGCAGCAGCGACCACCGCCCGGCAACTTGTGGAGGAGTGCTGCGCTGGTAGCCGGTTCCGCCGTCGTTCCCGGCTGACAATGCGCCCGTCCGCAGGCTGCCGCCGGTCAGGGACGGCGCCCTGCCGAGCCGACCTATCCTTGCGGTCCGTGCCCGCGGGGCGGGTGTGCGCTGCTTGTGCGCAGTCTTCCCGCCCGCCAGCAGGGAACGCACCGGAGTGAACGTGTCGTTGCCGATCCGTCCGGCCCAGACCAGCTCCCATAGCGCGGCGGTCACCGCGCCGTCCGCGGGTTGGTTCCCGTTGGTCAGTCCCTGGACTAGTTGCCGGAAGAAATAGGCACCGCCGCCGGAGAGCAGGTCAAGGAGTTCCTGTTGCAGGGGGCTGGGCTCGAACTCCGGGTCGGGGCGCAGGGTGAGCGGCGCGTTCTCCGCGAGGTGAAGCGAGATCCAGCCGTCGTTCCCGGGCAAGGATCCGGCACCGGACCAGACCACCTCACCCGTTGCCGCCAGCTCGTCCAGCATGGCCGGGTTGTAGTTGGAGACCCGCGTGCGCAGGATCAGCGGTTCCCACGCAGACGCCGGAATCGGCACTCCGGAAAGCTGGTCGATGACCGTGGCCACGCCGTCGAGACCGCGCAGGCCGGAACCGACATGCTGCCACGCGGGCAGGAACCGGCCATAGGCGGCAGGGTCCACCGGCTCCACTTCGTGGCGCAACGCAGCG